>NZ_JAQKGN010000022.1:0-46557 GCF_027956555.1 Agrobacterium sp. ST15.16.055 | reverse complement strand
CGATAAATCCCATAGGGATTTACGCTGGTAACGCGGGGTGGAGCAGCCCGGTAGCTCGTCAGGCTCATAACCTGAAGGCCGCAGGTTCAAATCCTGCCCCCGCAACCAAAACTTATATGACTATCAAAGGGCTCCGAGGAAACGCGGAGCCTTTTTTGCTTTCGTTGTGGCTGGTAAAAAATCAATCACGCTATCTACTGCCACGGCCAAATCCATCTTCGGCATTGCCATGGGCTGCAAAACCGTGATGATGCACCATCATCCCACTTCGGACAAAAACCGCCGTGACCGCTGATCCCTTGCATATCCTCAAGACCGTCTATGGCTACGATGCGTTTCGCGGAAGGCAGGCAGACATCATTCGGCATGTAATGGCGGGAAACAATGCCTTCGTTTTGATGCCGACCGGCGGCGGAAAGTCGCTTTGTTACCAGATCCCTGCGCTTGCTCGTAATGGCATGGGATTGATCGTTTCGCCGCTCATCGCACTGATGGTCGATCAGGTCGCTGCCCTGCGTCAGGCCGGGGTGCGGGCCGAAGCCCTCAATTCCGATCTTTCCCCGGAAGAGCGGCGCGCGCTATGGCGGGACATGCGGGCCGGCAAGGTCGATATTCTTTATGCCGCGCCGGAAACCCTGCTCAAGCCGGATGTACTCGATGCGTTGCAATCCATCGACCTGTCGTTGATCGCCATCGACGAGGCCCATTGCCTGTCGCAATGGGGGCATGATTTCCGGCCGCCCTACCGCCAGCTCGACGCGCTGATCGAGCGTTTTCCCGATACGCCGCGCATGGCGCTGACGGCGACGGCCGACGAACCCACGCGCGCCGAAATTCTCGGTCACCTGGGGATTGAAGAACACGATGCCTTCATTGCTGGGTTCGACCGGCCTAATATCCGCTATGCGATCATGGAAAAGGACAATCCGCGTGCGCAGCTGAAGCGCTTTTTGAAGGATCGCGACGGTGAGAGCGGTATCGTCTATTGCCTTTCCAAACGCAAGGTGGACGAAACGGCGGCATGGCTGCGGGAGGAGGGGCGCGATGCGTTGCCCTATCACGCCGGCATGGACAAGGCCGCCCGTGAGGAAAACCAGACCCGTTTCCAGCACGGCGAGGCGGTCATCATCGTCGCGACCGTCGCTTTCGGCATGGGTATAGACAAGCCGGATGTGCGCTTCGTGGTGCATGTCGACCTGCCCGGCAGTATCGAGGCCTATTATCAGGAAACAGGCCGAGCCGGTCGTGATGGTTTGCCGTCGGACGTGCTCATGCTCTATGGCTATGAAGATATTGCCCTGCGCAATCGTTTCATCGAAGAATCTGATGCCGCGGACCAACGCAAATATATGGAGCGCCAGAAGCTCGATGCGCTGCTCGGCCTCGCAGAAACGGCCAGTTGCCGCCGGCAGGTTCTGCTCTCCTATTTCGGCGACCGGTGCGAGCCCTGCGGCAATTGCGATACCTGCGCCGAGCCGCCGGACCTGTTTGACGGGGCCATCGCCGCGCAGAAACTTCTGTCCTGTATTTATCGCACGGGTGAACGTTTTGGCCAGGCCTATGTCATCCGCGTATTGCTGGGTGTCGAGGACGAGCGGATTTCCCGCTTCGGCCATGACCGCATTACCACCTACGGGATAGGGAAGGAGCACGACAACCGCACGTGGCGCGCCATCCTGCGTCAGCTGGTTGCGTTACGCATGATTGAAGTGGATCTGTCCGGACATGGCGGCCTGTCCATCTCCGAGGATGGACGGCGGTTCCTGCGTGAAAAACCGGCATTAATGCTGAGGATACCATCCGCTCCCCGTTCCGCACGGCAGCAGACGCCGCGCAACACGGTATCGACGGTCTTGCCGGAATCCGATCGCAGCCTTTTTGAGGCGCTGCGTGCCAAGCGTATGGAGATCGCCCGGGCACAGAACGTTCCGCCCTATGTGATTTTCCACGACAAGACCCTCATGGAACTCGCGGCGATAAAACCGGCCTCGGCGAAGGAAATGGCTGAGATTCCCGGCGTCGGGGACACCAAGCTGGAACGATACGGGCCTGCCTTTCTGGCGGCGATCATGCAGCACGCCGCTGGCGAGTGACCTGAAGATATCCAAATTGATAGCCTATTCATGAAATCACAGAGCGCTGCGAAGGCTCAGCCGGTCGTGTCCTTGAACAGAACGTTCTGATCGATGAGATAGCGCGAAAATAGGGGCAAGCTGGCGCCGCCGATTGCCCGCGCCTGGCTACCGACCGCGCCTTCGATGATGTCAGGCACCGTGACGCCCTGCAGATCGTGGTGTTTAAGGGCAAGGCGGGTGGCGGCGACGATCCTTGTTCTGACCCAGTCGGGAAAACCGCCATCGATGATGACGCTTGAAAAATCGATGATGGAGGCTGCGGCAATGACGGCCTGCGCCAGCGCCGCGGCGGTTTTCCTGATCCAGCTTTCCAGCGGTTCGCCGAAATCGATCCACTCGTCCGGGGAAAACCACAGGGGTCGCGGATCGATGCCCTTTTCGCGCAACATGTTTTCCAGAACGAAGATCGACGCGATTTTCAGAAGCTGGACGGTATTGCCGTCCTGCCCCTGCACCGGCAGGGGGCCGATGGCGCCGGCCGTTCCCGTCTTTCCGGAAAACAGCGCCGAATTCAAAACGACGCCGCCGCCTATGAAAGAGCCGATGAAGACGTAAAGAAAATCCGGATAGTGCTGGCCTGCACCAAAAACCAGTTCGGCGCCGCAGGCGCTAGTGGCGTCGTTCTGCAGAAAAACCGGATAGCTGACGTTTTCAGCAATTTCCGACCGGATATCGACGCCCCGCCACCGCTCCATTTCAATCTGCGGTGCACCCACTTCCTGCGCCCAGTTCCACAATTCAAATGGAGCGGCGACGCCGACGCCGGCAATTTTCTCCCGCTCCGCAGGGGAAAGCTTCGATTCGAGTTCCGTTATGCCGTCGATCACGAACGGCAATATCCATTCCGGCAGGGGGTAGGGGTAGGTTCTGCGCAGCTTGAGCCTGATCCGGCCGACAAAATCCATCAGCACGAGATCGACGCTGCGTCGGCCGATCTTCACACCGAAAGAAAAAACGGCGTCGGGATTAAGCCGCATCGGCGTCGATGGCTGGCCGACTTTGCCGCGCAGTCTTTCACCGCGAATGAGAAGCCCGTCCTTTTCAAGTGAGCGCATGATAACCGAGACGGTCTGTGCTGAAAGGCCGCAAAGTCTTGATATCTCAGCTTTTGACAGTCCGCCGTGGCGACGAACGAGAGACAGCACGAGCCGCTCATTATAAGCGCGCACGCCGACCTGGTTGGCGCCGCCGCTTATATCCATGGTGGTGGGCGCCGCCGGGGGCGCCGTCTCGACAGATTGTCTCATAATGTCATCCTCCCGCCCGCAATATCCGCCGCGACCGATACAGCAGGCTTTATGGCAATCGTGCTATCGCAACGTTAAACGACGTGGCGATATTCCTCCCTGCCGCATATTAGAATGCCATAGGGAATTAATAATTCAATCGGATTTATTTATTGACAGGCGTTTCCTTTGGTGGTTCCATCTGAGCCAACGGTCGTCGATCTCGGAGGAGACGGGATCGTCGGGTAACCGTCACGGTGCTCAAATATCCATTGGGAGGATCTCATGAAGACCACTGTTTCCGCTCTTCTGGGCGCGCTTGCGCTTGGCGTTTCTTTCGCGTCCGTTGCGTCTGCGGCCGATACCTCGGTTTGCCTCATCACCAAAACCGATACCAATCCCTTTTTCGTCAAGATGAAAGAAGGCGCGACCGCCAAGGCCAAGGAACTTGGCGTGACGCTGAAATCCTATGCCGGGAAGATCGATGGCGATTCCGAAAGCCAGGTGGCCGCCATCGAAACCTGCATTGCCGATGGTGCCAAGGGTATCCTGATTACCGCATCGGATACCAAGGGCATCGTTCCAGCAGTACAGAAGGCGCGTGATGCCGGCCTTCTGGTCATTGCCCTCGATACGCCACTCGAACCCGTTGATGCTGCCGATTCCACCTTCGCCACCGACAATCTTCTTGCCGGTGAACTGATCGGCAAATGGGCTGCCGGTACGCTTGGCGACAAGGCCAAGGATGCGAAAATCGCCTTCCTCAACCTCACCCCCTCCCAGCCGACAGTGGACGTGCTGCGCAACCAGGGCTTCATGAAGGGCTTTGGCATCGACGTGAAGGACATCAACAAGATCGGCGACGAGGACGATCCGCGCATCGTTGGCCATGACGTCACCAATGGTAACGAAGAAGGCGGCCGCGCTGCGATGGAAAATCTGCTGCAGAAGGATCCGACTATCAATGTCGTCCACACCATCAACGAGCCCGCAGCAGCCGGTGCTTATGAGGCGCTGAAAGCGGTCGGCCGTGAAAAGGATGTTCTGATCGTTTCTGTCGACGGCGGTTGCCCGGGCGTCAAGAACGTGGCGGAAGGCGTGATCGGGGCGACCTCGCAGCAATACCCGCTGCTGATGGCGGCTCTCGGCGTCGAAGCCGTCAAGAAGTTTGCCGACACGGGTGAAAAGCCGAAGCCGACCGAAGGCAAGAACTTCGTCGATACCGGCGTGACGCTGGTGACCGACAAGCCGGTCAAGGGCCTCGATTCGATCGATACGAAGGAAGGTCTCAACAAGTGCTGGGGCTGATGCCTCGCCGTTGAAACCCGCGGGGGCATTCGTGCCCCCGCCCTTGGACCGAATGAATATCAGGCACGATCCGGGGGATCGGACAAAGGAACAAACGAGCGCGTCACGCGTCCTGCGGGGATGATAAGGGCCGCTTCACAACACTTTGAAATCTACGCGTCATTCTCTTTGGAGATAGGACCCCGGCGTCAGGGCGGGCGCGATAGAGCGATCGGGAGGAAAATCCATGAGCGATCAACCGGTGCGGCCTCAGCCGCATAATGAATTTGAAAAGGTGCTTTCGGGAAGTTCGACGCAGGTCGCCGCTTTCGATACGCACGACAAGAGTGTGCTGGAAAAACTGCAGCACTTTCTCCATTCCAGCCCGGCGGCCGTTCCGCTTATCGTTTTGGTGCTGTCGCTGATAGTTTTCGGCCTGCTTCTCGGCGGCAAGTTTTTCTCGGCCTTCACGCTGACCCTTATTCTGCAGCAGGTCGCCATCGTCGGTATTGTCGGCGCGGCGCAGTCGCTGGTCATCCTGACGGCGGGCATCGATCTGTCGGTTGGCGCGATCATGGTCCTGTCCTCCGTCATCATGGGGCAGTTCACCTTCCGTTACGGCTTGCCGGCGGAACTCGCCATTCTCTGTGGCCTTGCCGTCGGCGCATTTTGCGGTTTCATCAACGGTATTCTGGTGTCGCGCATGCGGCTGCCTCCCTTCATCGTCACGCTCGGCATGTGGCAGATCGTGCTGGCCACCAATTTTCTCTACTCCGCCAACGAAACAATCCGCGCCCAGGACATTGCCCAGCAAGCGCCTATCCTGCAATTTTTCGGTAGCAGCGTCCGCTTCGGCAGTGCGGTCTTCACCTATGGCGTCATCGCCATGGTCCTGCTCGTCGCCCTGCTTTGGTACGTGCTGAATCGCACCGCCTGGGGTCGCCATCTTTATGCGGTGGGTGACGATCCGGATGCCGCCGAACTTGCCGGTGTCAACGTAAAGCGCATGCTGACGACCGTTTACACCCTGTCCGGCCTCATATGCGCCTTTGCCGGCTGGGCCTTGATCGGGCGCATCGGCTCGGTTTCACCGACGGCTGGCCAATTCGCCAATATCGAATCCATCACTGCGGTGGTTATCGGCGGCCTTTCGCTGTTCGGCGGGCGCGGCTCGATTATGGGTATGATTTTCGGTGCGTTGATCGTCGGCGTCTTTTCGCTCGGCCTCCGGCTTATCGGAACAGATCCGCAATGGACCTATCTCTTGATCGGCGTCCTCATCATCATGGCTGTAGCAATCGACCAGTGGATCAGAAAGGTAGCAGGCTGATGGCAAAAGAACCCATTCTCACAGCACGCAGTCTCGTCAAGCGCTATGGTCGTGTGACCGCCCTCGACCATGCCGATTTCGATCTCTATCCCGGAGAAATCCTGGCCGTGATCGGCGACAACGGCGCCGGCAAATCCTCTCTCATCAAGGCGATTTCCGGTGCCGTGACACCCGATGAAGGGGAGATCAGACTAGAAGGCCAGCCCGTCCAGTTCCGCTCGCCAATCGAGGCGCGAAAGGCCGGCATCGAGACGGTCTATCAGAACCTCGCGCTTTCGCCGGCGCTTTCCATAGCCGACAATATGTTTCTCGGGCGGGAAATCCGTAAATCCGGCATTCAGGGCAGTTTGTTCCGGGCGCTGGACCGCCCGGCCATGGAAAAATTCGCCCGCGAGAAACTGTCGGAACTCGGCCTGATGACGATTCAGAACATCAATCAGGCGGTGGAAACCCTTTCCGGCGGTCAGCGTCAGGGTGTGGCGGTGGCGCGTGCGGCAGCCTTTGGCTCCAAGGTCGTCATCCTCGACGAACCGACGGCGGCACTTGGTGTCAAGGAAAGCCGACGTGTTCTGGAGCTTATCCTCGACGTGCGCTCCCGCGGCCTGCCGATCGTCCTGATCTCGCATAACATGCCGCATGTCTTCGAGGTCGCGGATCGCATCCATATCCACCGGCTGGGCAAGCGCCTGTGCGTCATCAATCCGAAGGACTATTCGATGTCGGATGCCGTCGCCTTCATGACCGGTGCCAAGGAAGCGCCGAAGGAAACGCTTGCCGCATGACGCTGAAGCTTGAAACGATCGCCGAGGATGTTCTTCGGCGGGCAGAAGGTAAATCCCGTTTTATCGTCGCCATTGCCGGTCCCCCTGGGGCCGGCAAATCCACGCTGGCAGATGCGCTTTGTGATGCTTTGCTCGCACGAGGCGAAACGGCCGCCGTCCTGCCCATGGACGGCTTCCATATGGACAATGGCATTCTTGAAGAACGGGGGCTGCTGCCGCGAAAGGGTGCGCCCGAAACATTCGACGTTCGCGGCTTCCTTGATATCGTCTCCGCCGTCCGCAACGGCGGGCAGGAAGTTCTTGTCCCGGTTTTCGACCGCTCCCGCGAAATCGCCATTGCCTCGGCCCGAGCGATTGCGCCGGACACGCGCCTGATCCTTGCCGAAGGCAATTATCTGCTGCTCAATGAGGCGCCCTGGACCGTGCTTTCCGAGAGTTTCGATCTCACCATCTTCGTGGGTCCATCCGTGGCGGTGCTTGAAGAGAGGCTGCGAAACAGATGGGAGGGCTATGGCCTCGATGCCGCTCAAATCCACGCCAAACTGTTCGAAAACGATCTTCCCAACGGAAAAAGGGTGATCGAAAACGCCCGTCCCGCCGATATTCGCATCGATATCTGGGAATAGATTAACGCTTTTCTCTCTTTGAGCGACGGCACGCATGTGCTGTTAAGCCGTTGTTAACCATGTGTTGAATCTTTTTGATCCACAGGGTAGGGCTTTCCTGTGTCTATTCATTGACGCAAAAAAATCCTCATATACTATATGTGGTGTTCGAGGTTCTTCCGATTCGCAAGGATTGGGAGCTAAGACGGGAATTCGGTGCGTGACGCCATCAGGGCGAAGCAAGGCCGAAACTGCCCCCGCAACTGTAAGCGGCGAGCATCGTTCCGATTTGGGTCACTGGAGCTTAGCGCACCGGGAAGGCTGGAATAGATGTTGTGACCCGCAAGTCAGGAGACCTGCCTTGAGCGCAAACGTCCACGGGCGGGGTGTCCGGAGGAAGGTGTCTGACGCAAATGATTTGCGTGCGCCCTTTTCTGCCCCCCTCCAGAACAAGCTTCGGGGTGAAGTCATGCCAGTGCATTTGTTTGAGTTGCTGCGCTCGTCGGCGTAGAGAGTGATTTTACGCGGCTAAAAGCTGCGCACGCCCACCCTAATGAAAGATCCATCGCCGCCCGATTGCGATTGCAATCGGCAATGTTGAGCCGTGTCCGCAACCGGCTTCGAGAGAGGAAATTATGACCGTCACCGTTTACAGCAAGCCGGCCTGCGTCCAATGCACTGCCACTTACCGCGCCCTCGACCGCATCGGCGTTCCCTATGAGATCATCGATATTTCCGAAGATGCTGACGCGCTCGATCATGTTCGTGGCCTCGGTTACATGCAGGTTCCGGTTGTCGTTGCCGGCGAACGCCATTGGGCGGGTTTCCGGCCGGATATGATCGGCGCAATCAGCTGAGGCGGCAGGGCGATGGGCCTGATCGTCTATTATTCCAGCCGTTCTGAAAACACCCATCGTTTCCTTCTGAAACTGGGACGGCGTTTGTTGCGCCTGCCGCTCGGCGCCGAGGATGACGTGCCTCAGGTGTCGGAGCCCTATGTGCTCGTTACCCCCACCTATGGGGGTGGGGGTACCAAAGGTGCCGTGCCGAAACCGGTCATCCGGTTTTTGAACGAACCCTCCAACCGAAATCTCATTCGCGGTGTCATCGCGGCGGGCAATACGAATTTTGGCGCAGCTTTCGCATCCGCCGGAGATATCGTCTCGCGCAAATGCGCTGTGCCGTTTCTCTATCGTTTCGAGCTTCTCGGCACGGAAGAAGATGTCGCCAACGTCAAACATGGATTGGAACGATTTTGGACACGCTGACCTCAAGCGCGCTGCGCAAGGATGCCAAACAGCCCGTAGCCGCAAGCCAGAAACCGGTTGATGCGGCTCTGGACTACCACGCGCTGAACGCGATGTTGAACCTTTATGACGAGAACGGGAAAATCCAGCTCGACAAGGATCGCCTGGCTGCCCGGCAATATTTTCTCCAGCACGTCAACCAGAACACTGTGTTTTTCCATAATCTCAGGGAAAAGCTCGATTATCTGGTGGCGGAGGGATATTACGAGCAGGAGGTACTGGACCAGTACTCCTTCAATTTCGTTCGCGACCTCTATGACGAAGCCTATGCCCGGAAATTCCGCTTTCCGACATTTCTTGGGGCGTTCAAATATTATACCTCCTACACGCTGAAGACTTTCGACGGAAAACGTTACCTCGAGCGTTACGAGGATCGCGTCTGCATGGTGGCGCTGGCCCTTGCGCGCGGTGATGAGCAGCTTGCCCGCAATCTGGTCGATGAGATCATTTCCGGCCGCTTCCAGCCGGCAACCCCAACATTCCTCAACGCCGGCAAGAAGAGCCGCGGCGAGCTGGTCTCGTGTTTTCTGCTGCGTGTGGAAGACAATATGGAAAGCATCGGCCGCTCCATCAATTCGGCGTTGCAGCTTTCCAAGCGCGGCGGCGGCGTGGCCCTGTCCTTGACCAATATTCGCGAAGCCGGCGCGCCGATCAAGCAGATCGAAAACCAGTCATCCGGCGTCATTCCCGTGATGAAGCTGCTGGAAGACAGCTTTTCCTATGCCAACCAGCTTGGCGCGCGCCAGGGTGCCGGCGCGGTCTATCTGCACGCCCACCACCCGGATATCATGCGCTTCCTCGATACCAAGCGCGAAAATGCCGACGAGAAAATCCGCATCAAGACGCTGTCGCTCGGCGTGGTGATCCCCGATATCACCTTCGAACTCGCCCGCAATAATGAGGATATGTATCTGTTTTCGCCCTATGATGTGGAGCGGATCTATGGCGTGCCTTTCACCGAAATCTCGGTCACCGAAAAATACCATGAAATGGTAGCCGACAGCCGCATCCGTAAGAAGAAGATCAAGGCGCGCGAATTCTTTCAGGTGATCGCCGAAATCCAGTTCGAGAGCGGTTACCCCTACATCATGTTCGAAGATACGGTGAACCGCGCCAATCCGATTGCCGGCCGTATCAGCATGAGCAATCTCTGCTCGGAAATCCTGCAGGTCAGCGAAGCCAGCGAGTTCAACGCCGATCTCTCCTATAGCCAAATGGGCAAGGATATTTCCTGCAATCTCGGCTCGCTCAACATTGCTGCGGCAATGGATTCGGCCGATTTCGGCAAGACCATCGAGACCTCCATCCGGGCGCTGACGGCGGTATCGGATATGAGCCACATTTCCTCCGTTCCCTCGGTGGAAAAGGGCAATGATGCGAGCCACGCTATCGGCCTCGGCCAGATGAACCTGCACGGTTATCTGGCGCGCGAACGCATCTTTTATGGCTCCGAAGAAGGCGTCGATTTCACCAATATCTACTTCTACACCGTCACCTATCACGCCATCCGTGCCAGCAATCGGCTGGCCGTAGAACGGGGCCAGAGCTTCAAGGGCTTTGAGAACTCCAAATATGCCTCGGGCGACTATTTCGACAAATATACCGAAAAGGAATGGCTGCCCGCGACGGAAAAGGTCCGTGAGCTCTTCGAAAAGGCCGGCATTGCCATTCCGACACAGGACGACTGGAAGGCACTGAAGCAGAACGTGATGGCATCAGGTCTCTATAACCAGAACCTGCAGGCCGTACCGCCAACGGGTTCGATCTCCTATATCAACCACTCCACCTCTTCCATTCATCCGATCGTCTCGAAAATCGAGATCCGTAAAGAGGGCAAGATCGGCCGCGTTTATTATCCGGCTTCCTATCTCTCGAACGACAATCTTGAATATTATCAGGATGCCTATGAGATCGGCCCGGAAAAGATCATCGACACCTATGCGGCGGCCACCCAGCATGTCGATCAGGGCCTGTCGCTGACGCTGTTCTTCCGCGATACGGCCACGACGCGCGATATCAACCGGGCGCAGATCTACGCCTGGAAGAAGGGCATCAAGACCATCTACTACATTCGGTTGCGCCAGATGGCGCTGGAAGGCACGCAGGTTCAGGGCTGCGTTTCCTGCACGCTCTGATTTGAGGGACAAAAGAATGAATATCGCCGTAAAACCCGCGTCCCGTATCCGCGCGGTCAACTGGAACCGCATTGAGGACGAAAAAGACCTCGAAGTCTGGAACCGCCTGACCTCGAACTTCTGGCTGCCGGAAAAGGTGCCGCTTTCCAATGACATCCCCTCCTGGGGGACGTTGAAGCCGGAAGAGCAGAAACTGACGATCCGTGTCTTCACCGGGCTGACATTGCTCGACACTATTCAGAACGGCGTCGGCGCCGTGCGCCTGATGCCGGATTCGGCGACGCCGCATGAGGAGGCCGTGCTTTCGAATATCTCCTTCATGGAGGCAGTGCATGCCCGTTCCTATTCGTCGATTTTCTCGACTCTGTGCTCCACGCCTGACGTTGACGACGCCTATCGCTGGTCGGAGGAAAACGAGTTTCTGCAACGCAAGTCCGCGATCATCATGCGGGAATATGACAACGGCGATCCGCTGAAGAAAAAGATCGCCAGCGTCTTTCTGGAAAGCTTCCTGTTCTATTCCGGCTTCTACCTGCCCATGTTCTGGTCAAGCCGTGCCAAACTCACCAACACGGCAGACCTCATCCGCCTCATCATCCGCGATGAGGCCGTGCACGGCTATTATATCGGTTACAAGTTCCAGCGGGCGTTGGACCGTCTTGGCGAGGCGCAAAGACAGGAGATCAAGGATTTTGCTTTCGATCTCCTGCTCGAGCTCTACGACAACGAGGCAAAATACACCGAAGACCTCTATGACGGTGTCGGCCTGACCGAAGACGTCAAGCAGTTCCTGCATTACAACGCCAACAAGGCCCTGATGAATCTGGGTTATGAAGCGCTGTTTCCCGCCGAGGCCTGCCGGGTCAATCCGGCGATCCTTTCGGCGCTCTCGCCCAATGCCGATGAAAATCACGACTTCTTCTCAGGCTCCGGTTCGTCCTATGTCATCGGCAAGGCGGTCGCCACCGAGGATGAAGACTGGGATTTCTGAAGCCGGAACTGTCAGCACGAGCCCGCACACTATTGCGGGTTCACCACCTGGCTCGCAAGCCGGAAGGGGCTGGAGACGGTTGCGCCGATTGCATCGAACACGAAGGCGCCGGCGCGACCGAGGCCGTTTTGTCCATTGCTGTTGCGGCTCGTCTCCAGTTGCGGCACGAGCGACGCCAGTGCGGCATAGCGGTCATGATTGAGCGGGTCCGAGGCTTTCAGGTTGGAAATATCCACGAACTGGACACGTTCCTTCAACGCCGCGTCCTGCACCTTGGGATCGGTGACATCAAGTGCGCCAATCCGTGTCACGTCCGCACCCAGGATGGACGAAGCCTTGAGGGCGCGGTCATCCTTGGAGACCAGGACCGTGAGCGGCGGATTGAGCCTTCCGACCACCTCGATCTGCTTGCGGAAAACATCGGCATCGATATCGGGTGCGGCCAGCACCACCTGCAGCTTTGCGATGACGTCGTTTCTGCCCTCGAAGCGCAGCTGTCGCAGCGCCTCCATGACCAGCCAACCGCCCATACTATGGCCGAAGACGACAATGTTCCTGCGCGAAGAGTGGCGCGTGAGATCGGTCAGCAGATTGGCAAGGGCATCGCGCGAATAAGTCGCCGATTCCTTGTCCGCCACATAGCCTGTGACATTGGCCTGCGATGGCCAGGAAAAAACCAACGGTACGCCATCGAGATTGGCATCGGCAGCCATCTGCGCTGCGCGGAAAAGCGCCTCCTGATAGCTGTAGTTATAACCGTGCACAAAAAGCGCGATCTGCTTGCGGGATCGCGTAATATCGCCGAGGTCGCTGTTGAAACTCGCCCTATCCAGCATCTGCGCCTGTGTGACGACGAAATCCTTCTTGGCATCCGGTTTTCCAGTCGACCATTCGATTTTTCCGCTCTTGTGGGTCGGCGGTATCGAAATATCGAAGCGGGCATAATTTGGGTCGGTCGCCCGCAGGGTGCTGAACCCCTTTTTCGCTTCTTCATTTTTCTCACGGGTGCTGGCAACATAGGCGGTCACGATTTTTGTATCTTTGACCTGGGTGTTGACGGCTTGCAGCACGTCCGCTCCCGGCCGTCCGGCGCAGGATGAAAGAAGGCTGACCGTCAGAAGCAGGGAAATAAAGAAGCGCATGGATGATTACCGGTGACAACGAACCGCCCATAAATAGCCGTCCGCTAAAAAAGTTGCCACTACTGAATAATTTGCCTGGTTTTGACGCTCGCTGATGGTCGCGGGACGTTCGCCGCCTTGCTATCCATCTACGTTCGTTTTAGGCCGTAAAAATGACGAACAAGGTGTCGCTTTTACGGCTGAAACTCACGGACTTCCGCAATTATGCGGCGGCTGCACTCACGCTTGATGAACGCCATGTCGTGCTGACGGGCGACAACGGTTCCGGCAAGACCAATCTTCTGGAGGCCGTCTCTTTCCTCTCTCCCGGAAGGGGCCTGCGCCGCGCCACCCTGTCTGATGTGACGCGGGTAGGGGCCGAAGCCGGCTTCTCGATCTTCGCCGATGTCGAGGGCATGGATGGTGAGGTCGCGATCGGCACCGGGATCGAAGGTGATGGCGAGGTGGTATCGCGTCGCCTGCGGCTGAACGGCACGCCGGTGAAGTCCGTCGATGAATTGACCGACCATTTGCGGGTTCTGTGGCTGACGCCTGCCATGGATGGCCTCTTTACCGGTTCGTCATCGGACCGCCGGCGTTTTCTCGACCGGCTGGTCCTGTCGCTCGATCCGGGTCACGGCCGGCGCGCAAGCGATTTCGAAAAGGCCATGCGTGGCCGCAACCGCCTGCTTTCGGAAGGTCGTTTCGATCCGGTCTGGCTGGACGGTATCGAAAAGCAGATGGCCGAACTCGGCATCTCAATGGCGATTGCGCGTTATGAGATGCTTGGCCTCTTGAAGAGCCTGATCGAGGGGCGGGCGGGCGATGCCGTTTTCCCTTCTGCGGCGCTTTCTCTCTCCGGTTTCATGGACGATGGGCTCAATCGCCCCGCCGTCGATCTGGAGGATGAATACAGGCTTATGCTGCGTGATGGCCGGTATCGTGACGCCGCTGCCGGCCGCACACTGGATGGGCCGCACCGCGTCGATCTGTTCGTGCGCCATGCGGAAAAGGATATGGAGGCCGAGCGCTGTTCAACCGGGGAACAGAAGGCGTTGCTGGTGGGGCTGGTGCTTGCGCATGCGCAACTGACCGCCAACATGACCGGCCACGCGCCGGTCCTGCTGCTGGACGAGATCGCCGCCCATCTGGATGAAGGCAGGCGGGCGGCTCTGTTCGATCTCATTCATGCACTTGGCGGCCAGAGTTTTATGACCGGAACGGATACGGCGATGTTCTCCGCCCTCGGCGACAGGGCGCAATTCTTCAACGTTTCCCACGGGAGCATCACCGCATGACGGCTAAGAAATGGAGGGCGATATGGACCCGCTGAGCCCGGAAGAAATCGAACGCTACAAGCGCCATATCCTGTTGCCGGAAATCGGCGGCGTGGGTCAGCAGCGGCTGAAGGCGGCGCGCGTGCTGGTTATCGGGGCCGGCGGTCTCGGCGCCCCTGTGCTGCATTATCTTGCCGCTGCCGGTGTCGGCACGCTCGGCATGATCGATGACGATGTGGTTTCCCTGTCCAATCTGCAGCGACAGGTCATCCACGATACCGGTACGATTGGGGAGTTGAAGACGGAGAGCGCGCGCAAGGCCGTCGCCCGGCTCAATCCGCATGTTCGAACGCTTGTTTATGAAGAGCGCTTTTCGCAGGTCTGGGCGCATGACCATCTGCAATCCTTCGATCTCCTTATAGACGGCTCGGATAATTTCGATACGCGTTATACGGCCGCCGATGCCGCGGAGGCTGCGAAAAGACCATTGGTAACGGGAGCTGTCGGCCGTTTTGATGGTTCGGTGACGGTGCTGAAACCCTATGGGACAAATACCGAGGGCGCTCGGCTGCCCGGCTATCGTGACCTGTTTCCGGAACCGCCGCCGCAGGGCCTCATTCCCAGTTGCGCGGAAACAGGCATTGTCGGCGCGCTGACGGGGGTTATCGGTACGCTTATGGCCATGGAGGCGATCAAGGTTATCACCGGTGCCGGAGAGCCGTTGATCGGCCGCCTGCTCCTCTATGACGCCCTGTCGGCCCGTTTCGAAACCGTGCGATACAAGCGGCGTCCAGGAGGGAAAAAACCATGACGGAGATTGTCAGGATCGGGGAGGAGTTCGATCGCTGGCAGGAATTGCTGGCGCTTATCGTGTCCTCCTTCGCTTATATGGATGGCGTCATCGACCCGCCGTCTTCGGCTCATCGCCTGACGCTGGAAAATCTTGCCGAGAAGGCGAGGGCGGAGATCGCTTTCGTGGCGCTTGATGGCGATGAGATTGTCGGTTGCCTATTTTGCCGACCGGAGCCGCCGGCCTGTCTTTATGTCGGCAAACTCTGTGTTTCCCCCAAAGCGCAGGGAAAGGGTATAGGCGGGATGCTGCTGGAGCAGGCCGAAGCGCTCGCCCGCGAATTGGCGTTACCGGCGCTGCGGCTGGAAACTCGCATCGAGCTTATCGCTAATCATACCAAATTCGCCGCCTGGGGTTTCGTCAAGACCGCCGAAAACGCCCATGCCGGCTATAATCGCACGACCTCGATCGAAATGACCAAATTCATCGGCTGAACCGGCTCAGTTCCGCCCCGGCAGCACCCGGTTCGGCGGACGGTGGCCGTCGAATAGCGTGCGGATGTTGATGATGACCTTATCACCCATCTCGATACGGCCCTCGATTGTTGCAGAGCCCATATGCGGAAGCAGCACGACCTTGCCTTCCTTGGCCAGCTTGATGAGCTTGGGGTTTACGGCAGGCTCGTTCTCATAGACATCGAGACCGGCGCCTGCGATCTTGTCTTCGCGCAGGCACTGGATCATCGCCGCCTCGTCGATAATATCGCCGCGCGCGGTATTGACGATGTAGCTGGTGGGCTGCATCAGGGCCAGCCGCCGGGCCGAGATCAGGTGATAGGTCGCGGGCGTCGAGGGGCAATTGACGGAGACGATATCCACCCGCGCCAGCATCTGGTCGAGACTGTCCCAATAGGTCGCTTCAAGCTCTGCTTCCGTTGCCGGATTGACGCGTTTGCGATTGTGATAATGAATGGAGAGGCCAAAGGCCTTGGCGCGCCGTGCCACCGCCGTTCCGATGCGGCCCATCCCGACAATGCCGATGCGCTTGCCGGAAATGCGCCGTCCCAGCATCCATGTCGGCGACCAGCCGAGCCACTCGTCCGCGCCATTGGCAAGCACCCGCGTGCCTTCGATCATGCGGCGCGGCACGGCGAGCACGAGAGCCATGGTGATGTCGGCGCTGTCCTCAGTCAGCACATTGGGCGTGTTGGTGACGGTAATGCCCTTTCGGGCCGCGGCATCCACATCCACATGGTCGATACCGTTGGAGAAGCTGGCGATGAGTTTCAGTTGCGGTCCTGCCTGCTCAATCATCGCTGCGGTGATGCGGTCGGTAACGGTGGGCACGAGCACGTCTACCCTTTGCATGGCGGCGACAAGCTCCGTCTCGCTGCGCGGCGTATCGTCTATATTCAGTTCGGCATCGAAGAGTTCGCGCATTCTGGTTTCGACGACGTCAGGCAATTTGCGGGTTATATAGACTGTCGGTCTCTTCTTGTGGGTCATCGTTTGCCGCTGCCTTGTTCAGAAGTCATTAACCAGAAAGAGCGATAATTTCTTTCAATCAGGGCGTTTCTACCAGACCCACCGGCGAAGACAAACAAAACTCGCTGAAGCTTGAGGCATGTGGAAACGAGCCTCCTTAAATATCATCCGGTTTGCAGAAGGCGGGAAACGGAAATGGGCATGCGCAGTGTGGTTTCTATCGTTTGCATTGCATTGTCTTTGGGCCTCTTCGGTGCGGCAACCGAAGTCATGGCGCAGGGCGCCGCCAAAGGCGCAAGCGGCCTGCCGCTGCCGCGTTTTGTCAGCCTGAAATCAAAGCGCGTCAATATGCGCATCGGCCCGAGTACGGATTATGCCGTGTCCTGGATGTATTTGAAATCGGGAATGCCGGTCGAAATCATCCAGGAATATGAAAACTGGCGGCGCATCCGCGATGCCGATGGTACGGAAGGCTGGGTCAATCAGGCCCTGCTCTCCGGTGAGCGAACGGCCGTTGCGGCCCCGTGGATGCGTGGCAAGGGCAAGGAAGTTTACGTGAACATGCGCCGCGAGGCGCAGTCGGGCGCTGCCGTTGTGGCGCGGCTTGAGCCGGGCGTCGTCTTCAGGATCGGCGAATGCAATGGCGACTGGTGCCGCGCCGAGGCCGGTCAGGCCTCGGGCTGGGTTTCGCAGGGCGAAATCTGGGGCGCTTACCCGGGCGAGGCCTTTAAATAAGGCCGTGCTTTTCGCCAAGCGCCTTGAGCGATGACATGGGGCGCGGGCCGATCTGCTGAATGACGGCGGCAGCCGCAAGGCAGCCAAGCTTGCCGCAATCTTCGAGCGAACGGTCCTGCGTATAGCCGAACAGGAAGCCTGCGGCGAAAAGATCGCCGGCGCCCGTCGTGTCGACAACGTCATGCACCGGATAGGCTTCAACCTTCACACGTTCCGTTCCGCGCAGGATGACGGCGCCTTCTTCGCTCATCGTCACCGCGGCGATCTTGCAGTCGGCGGCGATTCTGGTCAGTGCAAGCTCGAAGTCGTTGGTTTCGTAAAGCGAAAGCGCTTCCTGCTTGTTGGCGAAAACGATGTCCACCGTGCCGGAGCGCATCAGGTCCAGAAACTCGTCGCGATAGCGGCCGACGCAGAAGCTGTCGGAGAGAGTCATGGAGACTTCACGGCCATTCTCATGCGCAATGCGGGCGCATTCGCGAATGGCGTCCTTGGCACGCGGCGGGTCCCACAGGTAACCTTCGAAATAGGTAACCTTTGTCTCAGCCACCACATCTTCTTCCACGTCTTCCGGGCCGAGATCGACACAGGCGCCGAGATAGGTGTTCATCGAACGCTCGCCGTCTTCGGTCACGAAGATCATTGAGCGGGCGGTCGGCGGGAACGTGCCTTCCGGCTTGGTTTCGAAATAAACACCCTGTGCGCGGATATCGTGCTGGAAAATTTCCCCGAGCTGGTCTTCGGCCACCTTGCCGAAATAGGCGGCTCTGCCGCCGAAATTCGCCACGCCCGCCGCCGTGTTGCCAGCACTGCCGCCGGAGGCTTCAAGAGCCGGCCCCATCAGCGAATAAAGCAGCTCCGCCCGTTCCGCATCGATGAGGTTCATCGCGCCTTTGGTAATGGCGTTGTCGTTGAGAAAGCGATCGTCGCAGCGGGAAATGATGTCGACGATGGCATTGCCGACAGTCAGTACGTCGAATTTCGTCATAGGCCCTATCCGTTTCGCACGGGGTGTGCGTATTTTTCGAAAGGTCTTAAACATTTCTGGCGGCAAGAAAAGCCCAAACAGAAAATATGTGGTTCCGCGCGAGGAGCGAAAACGCGTCATCTGCTTGTAATGTAGGTAGGTTATTTCATTTGTCAGAGCAAAAGGTGTGTGAATGCATACCGGAATGGAAGACATGATGGTCTTCTGGCTCAACCGTTATCTCCGCCACGGATGTACTGGCGGCATATAACGGACATAAAAGGCGGGGGTGACCCCGCTTTTTCTTTTTTAGTAACGTTAGGCCTTGCGGATTTTACGGGCCAAGATGAGCTTTCTACCCAAAGCGGCTCAAGAGTTTTGTCTTTCTTGGGCGCCATGTGGAGAAAACAAAGAGTGGGAGCGTTTTCGCGATTCCATTCCCGTGGAAAACGCTCTAAAGCGGATTATCTCCCGCAAAAGCCGCGAAAGCTTTCCCTCCATGTCTGCCGTTGCCGCGAATGTCGCCCCGATTTTCATTCTCATCCTTATCGGGTGGCTCACCGTCAAGGCGGGTCTGTTCAGGGCCGATGCCGGCGATATTCTCAGTGACTTCGTGTTCAAGATCGCGGTGCCGACATTGATCTTCCGCACGCTTGCGGAAGCGAATTTTCACGGCGCATCGCCGTTCCGGCTCTGGATCACCTATTTCGCCGGCGTGACCGTCACCTGGACGGTCGGGCATATCGTCACCCGTTATGTCTTCAGGCAGGATATGCGCATTGCCGTCATTGCCGGCATTTCCTCAGCATTTGCGAACAATATCTTCATCGGCCTGCCGTTGGTCGGACGCTCCGTCGGCGATGAGGGGCTGGTGGCTCTCTCCATCCTGCTCGCCATTCACCTGCCGGTGATGATGATCGCCGGCACGATCCTCATGGAAAACGCCACACACAAGGCGGTCGGCGGCGAAAGGCGCAGCATGGCTGCGGTGTTCAGGCAGGTGGGCCGCAATCTCATCACCAATCCGCTGGTGATCGGCCTTGTCATCGGGCTTTCGACCAATGTCTCCGGCGTCGCATTAACGCCCATTCTGAAAACCGTGGTCGATCAGATCGCGTCTATGGCGGGGCCGGCGGCGCTTATTTCGCTTGGCATGGCGCTGACCAAATACACCATTCTCGGCAATATGGGTATTGCCGTCACCATGACGGTGTTCAAGCTCCTGCTGCTGCCCGCCTGTGTGTGGGCAATGGGTCATGCGCTCGGTCTCAGCCGGGAATGGACGGCGGCGCTCGTGCTCACCTCGTCGGTGCCGACGGGAGTGAATGCCTGGCTTATCGCCAACCGCTTCGGCATCGGCCACAGCGTTGCCGCCTCCACCATCAGCATTTCCACAGCGACCGGCGTTCTTTCCGTGTCGCTATGGGCATGGCTGTTGAGCTGATTATTCCGCGGCCTTGATTATTTCTGGGCGCTCAGAATCTTGAAGCGGGCGTTGCGGCACACTTCAGTGCTGGTGCGGAATTCAGCCGCGAGCACCGGCTCATAGGGCATGCCGCGATTGGCGACCATCAGCAGCTTGCCGCCGCTGCGCAGCGCGCCGGCGGCAGCCTTGATGAAGGCCTGACCGAGGGCAGGTTCTGCTGCCTGTCCCGCCGCATGGAAAGGCGGGTTCATGATGATGAGGTCGTATTTTTCCTTCGGCGGCTCGTTTGCCAGATCCTGCCAGAAGAAGCGCGCCGTCAGCCGCGGATTGTTTTCGAGAAGATTGGTCTTTGCAAATTCCAGCGCGTTCCAGTCTGCTTCGAACAGATCGATACGGGCCGTGCGCGGCGATTTCTCGGCCAGCATGACGGAGAGGTAACCCCAGCCCGCGCCGAAATCGGCGGCGTTGCCGTCAAAATCGGTCGGCAGGCGCGATGCGAGCAGTTCCGAGCCGTCATCCACGCGGTCATGGGAAAACATGCCGGGGAGGGCGGTGAAGCGGCCTTCAACCGTTACCGGCCTCTGGGCGAGCTTCGATACGACGGCCGCAACATCGTCCGGTCGTTTGAACCAGAGCGCGACGCCATGGTATTTTGGTGTCGATTCCGCTTCGATGCCAAGTTTCGCCAGCGTCTTGCGCAGCGTCACGATACCGTCTTCTTTCGATCCGGCGGCGACGATGAGGCCGCCGGCCTTTACGCGCGAAAGCGCTTCGGCGACGCGGTTTTCATTCTCGCCGCGATGTTTGCCGCAAAGCAGCAGAGCCACATCGTAATCTTCGCCCGAAATATCAGGAGTCACTTCTGCGCCTTGAGCCTGCAGAGCACGATAAAGCGGACGTAGATGTTGAACCGCGACGATCTCCGCGTCGAATCCATCCAGCCGCGGACCGGCTTCCGCTCCCAGAAACAGAACGCGTTCGCCCTCCTTCGGCATGGAAAGCATGTCCGAGGCAAAGGGGTGGAAAAGGGTTTTCACGGCGTCACGGCTCATGGGAGCATCCTCAAGGTCAAATAGAAAAAAGGCGCGGGCAAAACCCGCGCCTCGATAGGGTCTTGCGGGGCTGCCTTATTCGGCAGCGGCTTCGCCGTCTTCCTTCTTCTTGTCTGCAACGACTTCCTTGCCGGTCGCCTGGTCGACAACCTTCATGGACAGGCGAACCTTGCCGCGCTCGTCGAAGCCCATCAGCTTGACCCAGACCTTGTCGCCTTCCTTGACGACGTCGGAGGTCTTGGCAACACGCTCGGAAGCGAGCTGCGAGATGTGGACGAGGCCGTCACGCGCGCCGAAGAAGTTGACGAAAGCGCCGAAGTCAGCGGTCTTGACAACAGTGCCTTCATAGATGGCGCCGACTTCCGGTTCCGCAACGATCGAGTGGATCCACTTGCGGGCCGCTTCGATTTCCTTGCCGGAAGAAGAGGCGATCTTGACGGTGCCGTCGTCTTCGATGTTGATCTTCGCGCCGGTCTTTTCGACGATTTCGCGAATGACCTTGCCGCCGGAGCCGATGACTTCACGGATCTTGTCGACCGGAATGTTCATGACTTCGATGCGCGGTGCAAATTCGCCGAGCTGGCCGCGGCTCTCGGTGATGGCGTTGGCCATTTCGCCGAGAATGTGCTTGCGGCCACCCTGTGCCTGCTCGAGAGCGATCTTCATGATCTCTTCGGTGATACCGGCGATCTTGATGTCCATCTGAAGCGAGGTGATGCCGTCGGCCGTACCTGCGACCTTGAAGTCCATGTCGCCGAGGTGGTCTTCGTCACCGAGGATGTCGGAGAGAACCGCAAAGCGCTCGCCTTCGAGGATCAGGCCCATGGCGATACCGGCAACCGGCTTTGCCAGCGGAACGCCGGCGTCCATCAGTGCAAGCGAGGTGCCGCAAACGGTTGCCATCGACGAGGAGCCGTTGGACTCGGTGATTTCGGAAACAACGCGTAGCGTGTATGGGAACTGCTCTGCAGTCGGCAGCATCGGGCGGATAGCGCGCCATGCGAGCTTGCCGTGACCGATTTCGCGACGGCCCGGGGAACCCATGCGGCCTGTTTCGCCGACCGAGTAGGGCGGGAAGTTATAGTGCAGCAGGAAGCGTTCCTTGTACATGCCGGTGAGGCTGTCGACATACTGCTCGTCTTCGCCGGTGCCGAGGGTCGCAACAACGATCGCCTGGGTCTCGCCGCGGGTGAACAGCGCCGAACCGTGGGTACGCGGCAGCAGGCCAACTTCCGAAACGATCGGACGAACGGTCGACAGGTCGCGGCCGTCGATGCGGCTCTTGGTGTCCAGAACGTTCCAGCGAACGATCTTGGCCTGAAGGTGCTTGAAGACAGCGCCGATTTCTTCCGGCGTGTACTTGGCTTCGCCTTCTTCCGGCAGGAAGTGTGCCTTCACCTTGGCCTTGACGGCGTCGACGGCGGCGTAACGGGCGGCCTTTTCGGTGATCTTGTAGGCGGCGCGCAGTTCGGTTTCAGCAAGACCGAGCATTTCGTTTTCGAGAGCGGAAAAATCTTCCGGTTCGAATTCGCGCGGTTCCTTGGCGGCAACTTCGGCGAGCTTGATGATCGCGTCGATAACCGGCTGGAAGCCGCGATGACCGAACATGACGGCGCCGAGCATGATTTCTTCGTTGAGTTCCTTGGCCTCGGACTCAACCATCAAAACGGCGTCCTGCGTACCGGCAACGACGAGATCGAGAACAGACTCGTCCATTTCGTCCAGATGCGGGTTAAGGACATATTCACCGTTGATGTAGCCAACGCGCGCGCCGCCAACCGGGCCCATGAAGGGAACGCCAGAGAGCGTCAGCGCTGCGGAAGCCGCAACCATCGATAGGACGTCCGGATTGTTTTCCAGATCGTGCTGGATAACGGTGACGACGACCTGCGTGTCGTTCTTGTAGCCTTCAGGGAAGAGCGGGCGGATCGGGCGGTCGATCAGGCGCGAAACGAGGGTCTCGTTTTCGCTCGGGCGGCCTTCGCGCTTGAAGTAGCCGCCGGGGATCTTGCCGGCTGCGTAGGTCTTTTCCTGGTAGTTGACGGTGAGCGGGAAGAAGTCCTGGCCGGGCTTCGGAGACTTTGCGGAAACCACGGTCGCGAGAACCATCGTCTCGCCGTAGGTTGCGATGACGGCGCCGTCAGCCTGACGGGCAACCTTGCCGGTCTCGAGCTTCAGCGGGCGGCCTGCCCATTCGATTTCCACGGAGTGTTGATTGAACATATCTTGTCCTTGGTTGTGGCTGCCGCACCGGTATCGTGCCGGCGGTGGCAGCGCGGTGACGCAATCACGGGCAAGACAGCGGGAGGCTTTCGACAAGCAAGCATCCGGCAATCCTGCCCCATGACAGGTCTGCGGTTGAAAAAGGCGGCACCGGCCCATCCGGGTCACCCTTATCGTCCGGGGGCCACATCAGCGGCAAGCGCCCGGAAATTCATGTGGCCTCAAAAGACCGGATATAAAAACCGGCGGGCATCGTTGCGAAACCCGCCGGAGAAGTTATTAGCGGCGAATGCCGAGAGCACCGATCAGCTTGGAGTAACGGGCTTCGTCCTTCTTCTTCAGATAGTCGAGAAGCGAACGACGGCTCGAAACCAGCGTCAGAAGGCCACGACGGGAGTGGTTGTCCTTCTTGTGGTCCTTGAAGTGACCGGTCAGGTTGTTGATCCGCTCGGTCAGGATAGCGACCTGAACTTCCGGAGAACCGGTGTCGCCTTCCTTCGTGGCATATTCCTTGATGAGGGCGGCTTTGCGCTCTGCAGTAATCGACATCGGACGATCCTTTCTATTTTAAGGAAAAATGGGACGCCAAAGAGCCGGGATGTCGTCCAGCTCTGGCCATTCAGTAGCGCAGGCAAAGCCTAAGCTGGCGCTGCCTATAAACTATTCCGGGTGCAATGGAAAGAGGCGATTGATTCCCGCCCGCGCCGCCCGGCTCAGCCGAAAACCCGCTTCGGCCGGAACTCGCCTTCGCCGATCTCGCCAATGGCGACGAGCTTGCCATGCGCAGTGGCATAGGCTTCCGGATGGTTGGCGGGCGCGTCGCGCCCGCGCAGCAAGATGGGGTTGCCCATCTTCAGCCGGTGCGCCTGGTCGTCGTTGATGATGAGGCGGGGAAGGGCGGAAAGCGCCTCCGCCGTATCGATCAGATAGGCATCCAGCGCTTCCAACCGCTCGTCGCGGTCTTCCATGGCTTCCAGTGCCGTCAGCGTTTCGAGCGGCACCATCATCTCTTCGCCGAAGGGTGCGACCATGGTGCGGCGCAGTTCCGAGATATGGCCGAAACAGCCGAGATCGCGGCCCATGTCGCGCGCCAGCGCCCGCACATAGGTGCCCTTGCCGCACTCCACTTCAAAATGCGCTGTATCGGCATCGGGGCAGGCCAGCAGCGTCAGGCGATGGATTTCCACCTCGCGTGCGGGAATTTCCACGGTCTCGCCGTCTCGCGCCAGATCATAGGCACGCTCGCCGGCGATCTTGATGGCGGAAAATTGCGGCGGAGTCTGCATGATCACGCCGGTATAATGGGGTAGAATATCGCGGATTGCCTGTTCGTCCGGGCGCCGATCAGAGGAATCGACCACCTCGCCTTCCAGATCGTCGGTCGCGCGTTGCTCGCCCCAGGTCACGGTGAATTCGTAGATCTTCCGGCCGTCCATGACGTAAGGCACCGTCTTGGTGGCGTCACCGAGCGCGATCGGCAGCATGCCGGACGCGAGCGGATCGAGCGTGCCGGCATGGCCGGCCTTCTGGGCGTTGAACAGCCACTTGATCTTGGAAACGGCCTCGGTGGAGCCGAAATCGAGCGGTTTGTCGAGGATCAGCCAGCCCGAAATCGGACGGCCCTTGGGTTTGCGGTTCTGCTGTTTGCGTGGTTTGGACATGCTTCAGTTCTGTTCGTCGTCTTTTTCGTTTGAAGGCCCAAGATCGCGCTGCACTTCGGGTGAGCGCAGGAGCGCGTCGATCTTCTGGTAATTGTCGAAACTCGTATCGTCGCGGAAACGCAGTTCCGGCATGTATTTCATCTGCCGAAGCTGCGGTCCGAGGCGACCACGCATGAACTTGGCGTGGCGGTTGAGTGCCGTGATGATGTCGGTGTGATCGGCAACGCCAAGCGGCGTCACGTAGGCGGTAGCGATCTTGAGATCGGGAGACATTCGCACTTCCGAAATGGAAATGACGGTGCTTTCGATCAGATCGTCGCGGACTTCGCCGCGCTGGAGAATTTGTGTCAGGGCGGCGCGCACCTGTTCGCCAACGCGCAGCATGCGTTGGGAAGGGGCCGATGATGTAGCTTTTGCCATGGGTTATGCCTCAAACGGAGCGAGCGCCGGTTAAGCCGGCGCCCGACAGTAAAGTCCTGTTTTGCGGCGAGAACGCTCTTTGTTCTATCGCATTTCCGGACGGAAAACCGGGGGTCCACTTTTCCTGGAAATGCTTTAGAGCGTTCTCGTGATGTGTTCGACGCGGAAGCACTCGATGGTGTCGCCGGCGCGGATGTCTTCGTAGTTTTCGAAGGCCATACCGCATTCCTGACCGACCGGCACTTCTGCCACTTCGTCCTTGAAGCGCTTGAGGGTCTTGAGCTTGCCTTCGTGGATGACGACGTTGTCGCGAACCAGACGAACACCTGCACCACGCTCCACCTTGCCTTCGACGACGCGGCAACCCGCGACCTTGCCGACCTTCGTGATGTTGAACACCTCGAGGATTTCGGCATTGCCGAGGAAGGTCTCGCGACGTTCCGGCGAAAGCAGGCCCGACATCGCCGCCTTCACGTCATCCACCAGATCGTAGATGATGTTGTAGTAGCGGATTTCGATACCGGCGCGTTCGGAGGCCGTACGGGCCTGTGCGTTGGCGCGAACGTTGAAGCCGATGATCGCGGCGTTGGAGGCCTCGGCAAGCGAGATATCCGATTCCGTGATGGCACCAGCGCCCGAGTGAACGATACGAGCGCGGACCTCGTCGGTGCCGAGCTTGTCGAGCGAAGCGATAATGGCTTCGACCGAGCCTTGCACGTCGGCCTTGATGACCAGCGGGAATTCCTTCATTCCCGAAGTCTGCAACTGGCTCATCATCTGTTCCAGCGAACCGCGCTGGCCCGTCTGACGGGCGACAGCCTTGTCGCGTGCCAGACGCTGGCGGTACTCGGAAATCTCGCGAGCACGGCTTTCGTTTTCGACAACCGCGAAACGGTCACCGGCAGATGGCGTGCCGGAAAGACCGAGAATCTCGACAGGCATAGCCGGACCGGCTTCCTTGACGTGTTCGCCCTTGTCGTTGACGAGGGCGCGAACGCGGCCCCACTGGTCACCGGCCACGATGATCTGACCGGGCTTCAGCGTGCCCTTCTGCACGAGAACTGTAGCGACGGCGCCACGGCCGCGGTCGAGTTCCGCTTCGATGACGGTGCCTTCCGCGGTACGGTTCGGATCTGCCTTGAGGTCGAGAATTTCAGCCTGCAGCAGGATCGCTTCGAGCAGTTTGTCGAGACCAAGCAGTTTCTTGGCCGACACTTCCACGTCAAGCACTTCACCGCCCATCGATTCCACGAAGACTTCGTGCTGCAGGAGCTGCTGACGAACCTTTTCAGGGTTTGCCTCGTGCTTGTCGATCTTGTTGATCGCCACGACGATCGGAACACCCGCCGCCTTGGCATGGTTGATGGATTCGATCGTCTGCGGCATGACGCTGTCGTCTGCGGCGACCACCAGAACGGCGATATCCGTCGCCTGTGCACCACGGGCACGCATGGCCGTGAAGGCGGCGTGGCCGGGGGTGTCGATGAAGGTGATCTTCTGGCCGTTCTTCTCGACCTGATAAGCACCGATATGCTGGGTGATGCCACCGGCTTCACCGGCAACCACATTCGCCTGACGGATGGCGTCGAGCAGCGAGGTCTTGCCGTGGTCGACGTGACCCATGATGGTGACGACGGGCGGGCGGGAAACCATTTCGCCTTCATCGTCCGTCTGGTTGAAGATGCCTTCTTCGACGTCGGATTCGGAAACGCGCTTGACGGTATGGCCGAATTCGACCGCGATCAGTTCCGCCAGATCGGCGTCGATCACGTCGCCCGGCTTCATCATCTGGCCTTCCTTCATCAGGAACTTGATGACGTCGACGGCGCGTTCGGACATGCGCTGTGACAGTTCCTGAATGGTAATGGTTTCCGGCAGGATCACTTCGCGCATAACCTTTTCACGGGTTTCCTGCATCTGGCTGCGGCGGAATTTCTCCTGACGGCGGCGCATGGATGCCATGGAGCGGCCGCGCGGTGTGCCGTCTTCATCCAGATTGGACGAGGTGACCGTAAGCTTGCCGCGACGGCGTTCTTCTTCGGTCTTCAGGCGGGCGGCGGGCTTCGCAGGTGCAGGTGCTGCAACCTTGCCACGGACCGGCAGGTTACCACGGCGTGCACCGCGATCATCCTCATCGTCGCCATCGGTGCGACGCCCACGCGGAGCGACGGTTTCCGTGGTTGCGCGACCAGGTGCGGCAGCGGCGGACTGAGGGCGAGCATCCGAGCGCGGCGCCGGCTGAGTGGCGACTGCCGGCTTTTCAGCGGCCTGTTCGGATTTCGCTTCCACGGCCGGCTGGCTTGCCGCCACCTTGGCGGCTTCGGCTTCCTCGGCGGCACGGCGCGCAGCTTCTTCCTTTTCGGCGGCAATGCGGCGTTCTTCCTCGACCTTGCGGCGGGCTTCGTCTTCGGCCCGCTGCTTGGCTTCGATCACGTCACGAGCCTGCGCTTCCATCAGCGCGCGGCGGCGGGCTTCCATCTCGCCTGCGGACAGATCGTGCAGGACGTTCCCGCGCGGACGCTCAGGCTGGCGCTGCTGCGGTGCGGACGAGCCGGGACGCTGCTGCGACTGGGAGGAACCTGGACGTTGCTGCTGGCCGCTGGGCTGGTGGATGCGCGGCTGCGGAGCCTGCGGACGCGGTGCTGCCGCAGGGGCAGGGGCGGCCGGCTTCGGAGCGGGCGCTGCGGTCGAATGAACCTGCTTCTCGTCTTCCGGACGCAGGGGGCGGCGCTTGCGTGTTTCCACGACAACCGCGTTCGTGCGACCTCGACCCATATCCTGCCGCACGGTGCCCTGATTCATCCCGCCCGGCTTGAGGGTGAGAGTCTTCTTAGGCTGTGCGTTAAGTGTCTTGTCGTCGTTGTTGTCGGTCATTCCGTTCCCGTTCCTTCGGACGAGAACCGGATGACGTCCATCAGGTCTCGTCGTTCAATTGCTGCATCGGAACGCGGCGACCGTTGATGTCGGTTAACCGCGTCATTGTTCTGTCCGGGCAGCGTCGCGTTCCGCCTGAGATTGGCCGCCAAGGCGGTACTGCTCAAGCATCGTTGCGCGCTTCACTACACCCTCACCCGCCTGCCCTGCAAGCGCGCAGGCATGGATAAAAGCATTCTGGCCCATCAACTCGTCCATTTCGGCTTCGCTAAAGAGCCGGAAGGACGGAATTTCATTGCCGGCATCGCTGCCGAGCGCCCAGGCCTTGCGGGCCTGGTCCAGTTTTCTGACGCCATCGGCCGCAGCATCGGTCGCGTGAAACACGGCAATCGCGTTCCCGGACCGGACGGCAGCATCGACCTTCGTCGCGCCGCTGATGAACTGGCCCGCCTTGCGCGCCATATTCATCATACCAGCCACATGCTGCGCCATCAGCCGGTCGAGAAGAGTAAGAAGCTCGGCCCCGGCCTTGACGTCGCGTTTGAGAGCCCGCGCGAAGAGCTTCTTCGCGATGGCCTTCTCGATCAGGGCGCGCTCGGGTGTCACCCAGCAACCGCGCCCCGGCAATTGGCGTTTCAGGTCCGGCACGACGTTGCCGTCCGGTCCTGCGACGAAGCGGATCAGCTCATCCGGCGATCCGCTCTGCCTTGTCACAATGCACATACGTCCATTGACGTCGCCCTTGATCCGCCCGTCGTCATCCGTTTCGGGCAGATCGTCCGGCTCATGCGCCTGCGATGTCATTCCTGTTCGGCGGTATCCGCCTCCTCGGCAGCTTCCGCATCGGCTTCCTGTTCGGAAGCGAGCTCTTCGGCGGTGATCCAGCCTGCCAGAAGGCGAGCCTGCACCACCATGTTTTCGGCCTCGACGCGCGAAACGTCGAGCTTGGAGAAGATGCCTTCGAACTTCTTCGTCTCGCCGTCCTTGCGCTCGCTCCAGCCAACCAGATCGTCCGCTGCACAGCCGGCAAAGTCCTCGATGGTCTTGATGCCGTCTTCACCGAGCGCAACCATCATCTGCGAAGTCAGGCCATCGATCTGGCGCAGCTCGTCGGAAACGCCGAGTTCCTTGCGCTTGGCATCCATTTCGGCTTCCAGGCGCTCCAGATATTCGCGGGCGCGGGTCTGGATCTCATCGGCGGTGTCTTCATCGAAGCCATCGATCGAGGTAATTTCGTCGAGATCGACATAAGCGAGTTCTTCAACCTGCGCGAAGCCTTCCGAAGCCAGAACCTGGCCGACCATTTCGTCGACGTCGAGGGCTTCCATGAAGAGGGCCGTGCGCTCGTTGAATTCCTTCTGGCGACGCTCGGATTCTTCCTGCTCGGTCATGATGTCGATATCCCAGCCGGTCAACTGCGATGCCAGACGCACGTTCTGACCGCGGCGGCCGATGGCGAGCGACAGCTGCTCGTCGGGAACAACCACTTCGATACGCTCGGATTCTTCATCCAGAACGACCTTGGCGACTTCCGCCGGCTGCAGGGCGTTGACGATGAAGGACGCCGGCTCCTGGCTCCACGGAATGATGTCGATCTTCTCACCCTGAAGTTCGCCGACAACGGCCTGGACGCGCGAACCGCGCATACCGACGCAGGCGCCGACCGGATCGATCGACGAATCGTTCGAGATGACGGCGATCTTGGCGCGCGAACCCGGATCACGGGCAACCGACTTGATCTGGATAATGCCGTCGTAGATTTCCGGGACTTCCATGGTGAAGAGCTTCACCATGAATTGCGGATGCGTACGCGACAGGAAAATCTGCGGGCCACGCTGTTCGCGGCGAACGTCGTAGACATAGGCGCGCACACGGTCGCCATAACGCATGTTTTCGCGCGGGATCATCTCGTCGCGACGGATGATGCCTTCGCCACGGCCGAGATCGACGATGACATTGCCGTATTCGACGCGCTTGACGGTGCCGTTGACGATTTCGCCGATACGGTCCTTGAATTCGTCATACTGACGGTCGCGCTCGGCTTCACGTACCTTCTGCACGATCACCTGCTTGGCGGACTGGGCGGCGATACGGCCGAAATCCATCGGCGGCAGCGGATCGGCGATGAAGTCGCCGAGCTTGGCGTCGGGGTTGCGGTCGCGGGCGAGCTCCAGCGGGATCTGGGTCGAATAGTCCTCAGCCGCTTCGACCACTTCCAGAAGACGCTGCAGGCGGATTTCGCCGGTCTTGGAGTTGATGTCGGCGCGGATGTTGGTTTCCGAACCATAGCGCGAGCGGGCGGCTTTCTGGATAGCGTCGGCCATTGCGGCAAGCACGATTTCGCGGTCGATGACCTTTTCGCGCGCCACAGCATCGGCGATCTGCAGAAGCTCAAGCCGGTTAGCACTCACTGCCATTTTTTTATCTCCGTAAGTCGCATAATTGCGGGGATCGCCCGTTTCCCGGGCTTTACGTTGGAATTAGTCTTCGTCTGCTTCGTTTTCGTCGTTCTGGTTTGCGGCGGCGGCCTTTGCCGCCTTGTCTGCCCGCAGCGCATCACGAATAAGGTCGTCCGTCAGAATGAGCTTCGCATCCGAAAGCGCGGTGAACGGAACAATGACTGTCGGCTCTTCGCCATAAGCGATCTGGTCGCGTTCCAGCTTGAAACCGTCAGCATCAACCTCAACGATCTTGCCGCGAAACCGCTTGCGGTTCTCGACCAGAATGGAGGTTTCGACCTTCACCAGATGGCCCTGCCAGCGGGTGAAATCCGATTTGCGAACCATCGGCCGGTCGATACCGGGCGAGGAAACTTCGAGATGATACGCTTTATCGACCGGATCTTCCACATCAAGAACCGGTGAAATCGCCATCGAAATGGCTTCGCAGTCCTGAACGGTCATGGTTCCGTCTTCGCGCTCGGCCATCACCTGCAGCGTCATGCCGTTCTGGTTGGAGAGCCGCACGCGCACCAGAAGATAGCCCATGCCCGTCAGAACAGGCTCGATGATCTCGGCAATGCGCTGGTCGATGCCTGTTTCGGTTATCAGTCGCGGTTCTTGTGCGGTATCTGCCATCTGGCCTTCCGGTCTTTGATGTTCATCGGGCAGTCAGCCCGTGGTTTCCGGTTCGCCTAACGAAAAAGAGCGGAGCCTTGCGGCCCCACTCTTCATCAAGCGATCAAGAATTTCAAAGGTCATATAGACCTATTGGGGCAGGATTGCAAGGTTTTCGCAGGCGTCTGCGTTTCAGTAACGGTCCGGCCACATTTTCACCCTTACCATGCCGGAAAGGCTGGCATGATCGCCGGCGCTGTCTATAGTTGCCGTTTGACAAATCGCAGTTGCATCAAGTGGACAGAGCGTGCCTGACCGTAAATCGCCACTCGCGCCTTTAAGGCATTTGACTTACAGACGAATCTGGATCGCCAGCCTCGCCTCGAATTTCGGCGGACTGATCCAGGCGGTGGGTGCCGCATGGATGATGACCTCGCTTTCGAGTTCGGAAAACATGATCGCGCTGGTGCAGGCCTCCACCTCTTTGCCGATCATGCTGTTCTCGCTGATTTCAGGCGCGCTGGCCGACAGTTTCGACCGTCGCCGCATTATGATTTCGGCGCAGCTGCTGATGCTGACGGCCTCCGTGCTGCTCACCGTCTTTGCCTGGTCTGGCTGGCTCACGCCCTGGCTGTTGCTGTTCTTCACCTTCATGATCGGTTGCGGCACGGCGCTCAACAATCCCTCTTGGCAGGCGTCGGTCGGCGAAATGGTGCCGCGTGAGGATCTGCCCGCCGCCGTGACGCTGAACAGCGTCGGCTTCAACATCACCCGCAGTGTCGGCCCGGCCATCGGTGGTATCATCGTCGCCGCCGCGGGTGCGGCTGCCGCGTTTTTCGTGAATGCGCTGAGCTATTTCACCCTGATCTACGCACTATTTCGCTGGCAACCGCCCAATTATGCCTCAACCCTGCCGCGTGAGCAGCTTCTGGCCGCCATCTCCGCCGGCATGCGGTATGTGGCGATGTCGCCCAATATCGGCAAGGTGCTGGTGCGCGGTTTTCTCTTCGGTCTTTCCGCCAGCGCCATCCTTGCCCTGATGCCCATTGTCGCCCGTGATCTGGTCGAGGGCGGCCCGCTGACCTACGGTGTCATGCTTGGCGCTTTCGGCGTCGGCGCGATTGGTGGAGCCCTTATCAGCGCCAGATTGCGCGAAGTCCTGTCCAGCGAATGGATCGTGCGCGTCGCCTTTTTAGGCTTCGCTTTCAGCGCTGGCGTAACGGCGGTCAGCACGAGCGCCATCATCACGTCGATTGTACTGACCATTGCCGGTGCGTGCTGGGTGCTGGCCCTGTCGCTCTTCAACACCATCGTCCAGCTCTCCACCCCACGCTGGGTGGTGGGCCGGGCACTGTCGCTTTATCAGACGCTGACCTTCGGCGGCATTGCGGTAGGCAGCTGGCTGTGGGGCGAGTTGGCGGAAGATTACGGCATTTCCTATTCACTTCTCTGTTCGTGCGTTTTGATGCTGCTCGGCGTTCTCGTCGGCCTCAAGCTCGCCATGCCGGCTTTCGCCTCGCTCAATCTCGATCCGCTCAATCGTTTCGTGGAGCCGCCGCTGAGACTGGACGTCAAACCGCGTAGTGGACCCATCGCCATTCTCATCGATTATGAAATCCATGACGAAGATCTCGGTGAATTCCTGCCGCTGATGGCGGAACGCCGCCGCATCCGTCTGCGCGATGGCGCACGGAACTGGAACCTGATGCGCGATCTCGAAAACCCCGACATCTGGACGGAAAGTTACCATGTGCCGACATGGGTGGAATATGTCCGTCACAACCACCGCCGCACCCAGGCGGATGCGGAAGCCTGGGACCGGCTGCTGGAGCTTCACCGCGGCAAGACGCGGCCGCGGGTGCACCGGATGATCGAACGGCAGACCATTCCGCCGACCGACGATATCTTCCACAAGCCGCATACCGACCAGCATTGAGACACGATGGGCCGAAGGCGGATTATTTCAGCTTCGCCTTCAGCGTGGCATCGGGAAAACATGTCGGTGTGAGGCCGTTTTTCGACTGCCAGTCGCCGAGTGAGCGGCGCGTCTTGAAGCCCGCCAGCCCGTCCGCCTTGCCGACATCGTAACCCTTGGCGACCAGCGCCTTCTGCATGGCCAGCACGTCGGAGCGCAGCATCGACCCGACATTGCCCCAACCACCCTTGAACGGCCCTGCGCCATGGGCGATGCGATCGGCGAGATTGCCGATGAAGAGCGCGTAGAGATCGGAATTATTATATTCCTTGATGACGTAGAAATTCGGCGTCACCACAAATTCCGGCCCATGCCGCCCGGCCGGCACCAGCATCATGCCATCGGCGGTCAGGTCATTGGCAGGAAAGGCTTTTCCGGAAATACGGGTAATGCCCATCTTCGCCCAGTCGGCCACCGGGCGGGCAAGGTCAGGGCCTTCCTGCGCGCAGGAGACATTGGCGGGGATGGAGACTTCGAAACCCCAGTCGCGATTGCGCTGCCAGCCGCGCTCGGAAAGATAGTTCGCTATGGATGCCAGTGCATCCGGCACGGAATTCCAGATATCGCGGTGGCCATCACCATCGAAATCCACGGCATATTTCAGATAGCTTGATGGCATGAACTGCGGCTGGCCAAGCGCGCCGGCCCAGGAACCCATCATGCGTGATGCCGCGATATCGCCGCTTTCGACGATCTTCAGCGCGTCGATCAGTTCCGTTCGGAACATCTCCTTGCGGGTCGACATATAGGCTTTCGTGGCCAGCACATCGACCACGGAATGCGGCAGTTTCGCCCGGCCAAAACCGGATTCGCGGCCCCAGATCGCAACGACGATCTCGCCAGGCACACCATATTTCGCTTCTATCCTCCGCAGCGTCGCCGCATGCGTTGCCGCAAGCGAGCGGCCGGTGCCGGCAAGTCCCTGTAGTCGCTTTTCGGAGAAATAAGCGCCGGGCGATGAAAATTCCGCCTGGCTCTGGCTCTGCTCCTTTGGCGGCTTCTGGCCGGGAATGACAAGATCGGGCAGGCTCCAGCTGATGGAGAGGCCGCTGAGCGTGGCTTCAAGCGTCTTTTGCGAAATGCCGGCCTTGCGGGCTTCCGGCCAGATTTCCTTTTTCAGCCAGGCATTAAATTCGGCGTCATATCGGGCTGCCGCTGCTCCTGTCGGCGCCGACTGCGCCAAGGCCGTCGTTGCTGAAAAAACGGAAAGAAGTGCAGCCAGTACCTTCGGGGCAAAATGGTTTCGCATTCGGTCTCCTCTTTGAATGACGGGAGGGAGGTAGGCCTCAGATCGTCGTTCGCGCCCGAAGCGCCGCGGTCAATGTGCCCTCGTCGAGATAGTCAAGCTCGCCGCCCACAGGCACGCCATGTGCGAGCCTCGTGATCTTGATGCCGAGGTCGGAGAGGCGGTCGGTGATGTAATGGGCGGTCGCCTGCCCCTCCACCGTCGCATTAACGGCGATGATAAGCTCGCGAATGCCGCCGGCGCTCACGCGGTCGATCAGGCCCTTGATGTTCAGATCCTCGGGTCCAACACCGTCGAGCGGTGACAGCGTGCCGCCCAGAACGTGGTAGGCGGTGTTCATCGCGCCCGCCCGCTCCAGCGCCCAGAGGTCAGACACGTCTTCCACCACGATGATGACGGACTGGTCGCGGCGGTCATCGGCGCAGACGGTGCAGGGATTGATCGTATCGACATTGCCGCAGCAGGAGCAGATCTTCACCTTGTCATAGGCTTCGCCCATGGCATGGCCGAGCGGCCCGAGGAGCTGTTCCTTCTTTTTGATGAGATGCAACGCCGCCCGCCGCGCCGAGCGGGGCCCAAGCCCCGGCACTTTTGCCAGAAGCTGGATCAGTTTTTCAATTTCGGGACCGGTGACTCGTTTTGCCATGAGCGCTTTCTACTGCATAAATCGGGAAACGGGAATCATGAAGCTTGAAGGGCAGTCGATGAAAATCAGGGCGGTGTGTCGGGGCGAGGCAAAAAGCCTGCCGGGAAAGACGACGAAGACGGGCATCTTTAAACATGCCGTGAATGGCCCGGTCATGGTCGACGCGGAAGGCATTGTCAGCGACGCCGTCTGCAATCGCAAACACCATGGCGGGCCGGATCAGGCGATTTACGTCATGGGCTCGGTCGATCTCGACTTTTGGTCGAGCACCCTGGGTGTTAGGGTTGAACCCGGATTTTTCGGCGAGAACCTCGTGCTTGATGGTGTCGACAGCGCGAGACTGCATGTGGGCGACAGGTTTACGGCCAACGACATCGTGCTGGAGGTGACCGCTGCCCGCATCCCCTGCGCCACGCTGTCGGCCCGCATCGGCGATCCCGATTTTGCCCCGCGTTTCCGAGAGGCGGGCCAGCCGGGTTTTTATTGTCGGGTGCTGAAAGGTGGAATGCTTGCGGCCGGTGAGGAGGTGATGTTCGAACCCTATTCGGGAACGAAACTGCCGATACCGACTATCCTGCAGCGCTTCCGTCCCATGCAACTCAACGAAGCCGAACGCATGGCCTATCTTGAAACACCGATCGCAAGCCGGTTTCGTGCGATGCTGGAATCTTAAGGTCGCGTCGGGAGGATGGCGAAGGCTCAACGCCATCCTCTTCAGTTGGAATATCTCAGAAAGGCAGCTTCATGCCAGGCGGTAGCGGCAGACCTGCGGTCAGATCGGCCATCTTTTCCTGAGCCTGCGCTTCGCCCTTTTCTTTGGCGTCTTTATGGGCGGCAACAATAAGGTCCTCAAGGATTTCGACCTCGTCTTCTTTAAACAGCGAAGGATCGATTTTCAGGCCGCGCATTTCGCCCTTGCCGTTCAAAATGACGGTCACCAGACCGCCACCGGCCCGGCCTTCGATTTCGAGGGCGGCAATTTCCTGCTGCACCTTCTCCATCTTGGACTGCATTTCCTTGACCTTGCCCATCATACCCATGATGTCGCGCATGTGCCAATCTCCTGTTCTTCTTGTTTAAAACTCGATGTCGTCGCCGGGAAGGATGTCTCCTTCGCTCGATTCGGCAACCGATGGCGGGGCGATCTCTTCGGCCTCATCCTGTGCGGCGACGCGGATGCGCACGTCGGTGATTTTTGCGCCAGGAAACTGCGCCAGAATGGCGGCAACGTCAGGATCCTGACGCGCATCGACCAGGCGCGCATCGCGGGCATTGCCCTCCGCCTCGACCAAGGTCGGCTCACCTTGCTCCTTGCTGAGGCTGACGATCCAGTGGATACCAGTCCATTCCTTCAGCTTGACGCCAAGTTCACCGGGCAGCGAGCCGGGCGCACCTTCGCCGAGGCGCATATCGAGCCGGCCGGGCTCCAGCCGCACCAGCCGCACGAAGTTGCGTACCTTCGCCCGCATAACGGGATCGCGGTTTTTCTGGCAGAGATCGGCAATATCCTGCACCGAATTGACGGGAACCTTCGGCTCCGGCCGCTCTTCGGTTTTCGGGGTCGCGACCTGCATCTCCTGCGGCCGGCTATCTGGAACAGCGCGTAGCATGGTGGAGGGCTGCGGGCCCGCCTGCCTCGGGGCGGCAAAGTCTGCGGGTCTTGCCGCTGCCACGGTCTGCGCCGACGAATAGGCACGCGCGCCGCCGCCATTGCCACCGCCGGAAGGTGCGCCATTGGCGTAACCGCCGTCACCGCTGGAAAGCTCAAGCAGGCGCCGCGCCGCATCTTCCGGTGCCGGCAGGTTGGCGGCATGCGAAAGCCGAATCAGCACCATTTCAGCGGCACCCGCCGGGCGTGAGGCGTTTTCCGTTTCAGGAATGCCCTTCAGCAGCATCTGCCAGATGCGCGACAGCGCCGTCACCGCGATGGTTTCGGCAAACTCCGCGCCACGCACGCGCTCGATCTCGGAAAGCGAGGGATCTTCCGCCGCGTCAGGCACATATTTCATGCGGGTAACGAGATGGGTGAAATCGGCAAGATCGTTCAATACGACGACGGGGTTCGCGCCCGCCTCATATTGTCCGTTGAATTCCGAAAGGGCTGCCGCAACATCGCCTTTGACGACATGCTGGAAGAGATCGACAATGCGCGCCCGGTCGGCAAGGCCGAGCATGCCGCGCACCGCTTCGGCCTCCACACGGCCGCCGCCGTGGGCAATCGCCTGATCGAGCAGGGAAAGGCCGTCACGCGCGGAACCTTCGGCGGCGCGGGCGATCATCGACAGCGCCTGCGGATCGGCTTCGAAACCCTCCTTGCCCGCAATGGCGGTGAACAGTCCGACGAGATCGGCGGCGCTGATGCGACGCAGATCGAAGCGCTGGCAGCGCGATAGAACGGTGATCGGCACCTTGCGGATTTCGGTGGTCGCAAAGATGAATTTCACATGCTCCGGCGGCTCTTCCAAGGTCTTCAGAAGACCGTTGAAAGCCTGCGTCGACAGCATGTGCACTTCGTCGATGATATAGACCTTGTAGCGCGCCGAAACCGGGCGATAGCGAACCTGTTCGATGATCTCGCGAATATCGTCGATGCCGGTATGGGAGGCGGCGTCCATCTCGATCACGTCGACATGCCGGCCTTCCATGATCGCCTGACAATGTTCGCCGGGAATGCGAAGGTCGATGGTCGGCTTGTCGATGGTGTCGGTCTTGTAATTCAGCGCGCGGGCGAGAATGCGGGCCGTGGTCGTCTTGCCCACGCCGCGAACGCCGGTCAGCATATAGGCCTGCGCGATGCGTCCGGTCTCGAACGCATTGGTCAGCGTGCGGACCATCGGTTCCTGGCCGACCATCAGATCGGAAAAATCCTTGGGGCGATATTTGCGCGCCAGTACCCGGTAGCCGGTCCCGACCTGGGATTCGCTTGATGTGGGGGGTACGGTGTCGCTCATCGCCTCGCCAGTTTGTTTTGCCAGTTATCTTGGGGCGCTGAACTGGCCCGGCGAAAGCTGAGCACGTCTTTTAAAAAAGGTGGGAGGCTGGCACGGCGACCCGTGCCGGGCTCGTTAGGGCTGCTTCCTTCCGGACCTGACCCGGTTGGCGAGTGGCTCGTCCACCACCAACCTCCCGGGCCACATATCGGCAATATCGAAAGCAAATGCAAGCCAAGCCTTCAAAAAACTGCTATCACAATGAAAACAAACATGGAGGACGCCTTGGAGACATTCCGGCTGGACGAGAGACTGGCGCGCGACAGCGTGCTTGTGACGCGTTTGGGACTATGTGAGCTGCGTTTGCAAAACGACAAACGCTGGCCCTGGCTGGTGCTGGTGCCGCAGCGGGACGGCGTCAGCGAATTGTTCGATCTCACCCCGCTTGATCAGGCCGTGCTGACATTCGAGACCAATCTCGTCGCCTCCGCCTTGAAAGAAGTTACCGGAGCCACCAAGATCAATGTCGGGGCGTTGGGCAATATCGTCCGGCAGCTGCATGTCCATATTATCGCCCGCAACGAAGGCGACACCTGCTGGCCGGGTCCCATCTGGGGTCACGGAACGCCTGTGCCCTATGCCGCGGGCGAAAAGGAAACTTTGATGAAAAAAATCTCCGGCGCGCTCTGATGATGTCAATGAAAATTTTTGAATCCACTGCCCCGCATCCCGAAGCAAGCCTGCTGACGGCCTTTTCCAAAAACGCCCTCGACCGTTTCGCTGAAAAGCGGACGGAGGAGTGCGTGGCCGATGCGCTGAAAGTCGACGGCACTCATATTTTTGCCTTCTCGGGCAATCGGCTTGTTCTGAAACATGACGAGCAGGTCATCGATCCCCTGTTTTCCGCCTATGAACTCGCCGAGTTGCAGCCGGATTTCGACAATGCCGTGCTGCTCGGATATCGCGAAACCGGCGAGCCGAGAATTGCGGTGCCGGTCGCCGTGGCCGAGGATGAGCTCGCGAGCCACTATAAACTCGCCGACGCCCGTACCCTTTATCGCGATCATCTTCTCGATGAGGAATTGCTGAGCGAGGTTGCCCAGGCCGTCAGCCTCACCCACTGGAACGCCGACAATCGATTTTGCGGTAAGTGCGGCGGTGCCATGGAGCTGCGCATCGGTGGCTACAAGCGTATCTGCGCCGCCTGCAACCACACGATTTTTCCCCGCACCGATCCTGTCGTCATCATGATGACGATCGATATCGAGCGTGATCTCTGCCTGCTTGGCCGCGGTGCGCATTTTGCACCGGGCATGTATTCGTGCCTTGCCGGTTTTGTGGAGCCGGGCGAAACCATCGAGCAGGCCGTCCGCCGCGAAACGCATGAAGAATCCGGTGTTGAAGTCGGTCGCGTGCGTTATCACGCGTCGCAGCCCTGGCCGATGCCGCATACGCTGATGATCGGCTGTTATGCAGAGGCGCTGTCTTTCGATATTGCCCGCGATGAGATCGAACTTGAGGATTGCCGCTGGTTCACACGGGCGGACGTCGCAAAGATGCTGGAGACTGCAACGGGTGAGGGCTTTTCCGCGCCTCCCGGCGGCGCCATCGCGCACCGCCTGATGCGCGACTGGGTGGAATGGACGAAATAATCGCGTTCGGCAGGCTCAACCCTGGTTGAGCTTGCCGCGCATCGCATGGCCCTTGTAGACGCCGAGAATGCGAACTTTTTCAGAGAAGAAGCGCAGCTCGTCCAGCGCATGCCGCACCGGCTCGTCATCGGGATGGCCTTCGATATCGGCATAAAACTGCGTCGCCACGAATTTACCGCCGAGCTGGTAGCTTTCGAGCTTCGTCATGTTGATGCCGTTCGTCGCGAAACCGCCCATGGCCTTGTAGAGCGCGGCCGGAATATTGCGAACATTGAAAACGAAGGTGGTGACGACGATTTCGTCGCTCGATTGACGCTTGGCCCAGTTTTCATCACGGGAAAGCACAACGAAACGCGTGACGTTGTTTTCCGAATCCTCGACGTTTTCAGCGAGAATATCGAGGCCGTAGAGGCTGGCGGCAAGGCGCGGCGCAAGGGCTGCCATGCTGCGGTCGCCCTTTTCAGATACCAGTCTCGCGGAGCCCGCCGTATCGCCGGCGATGACGGGCTTCCAGCCGTTCGAGCGGATGATTTTCCGGCATTGGCCCAGCGCGTGAATGTGGCTGTGGACGGTTCGGATCTCGTCCTTTTTCACGCCCGGCATCACCATCAGCTGAAAGCGGATCGGCATGAAATATTCGCCGATGATGTGCAGGCGCGATTCCGGCAGCAGGTGATGAATATCCGCAACGCGGCCGGCCAGCGTGTTTTCAATCGGGATCATGCCGAGATCGGCTTCGCCGTTTTCAATGGCGTTGAAGGCATCCTCGAATGTCGGGCAAGGCAAGGGTTCCATATCCGGGAACATGTCACGGCAGGCCATATCGGAATTCGCACCGAATTCGCCCTGGAAGGCAATGCGATTTGTGCTCAAGGTCATGGGACTTTCCGTTAGAGAGTTCTGCTTGCGAGGATTTGGCGGGCTTTTTCCAGATCGTGCGGCGTGTCGACACCGAGCGGCACGGAACTGACGATTTCCGCATCGATGCGCATGCCCGCTTCCAGCGCGCGCAGCTGTTCCAGCCTTTCGCGCTTTTCCAGCGGCGAAGGCGGCAGGCTGACGAATGTCTCAAGTGCTGCACGGCGATAGGTGTAAAGCCCGATATGATGATAAAGCGGGCCATCGCCGTAAGGGGCGGTGGTGCGGGTAAAATAAAGCGCCCGCAGCCGTGTGTCGGAAAGCGGGCTGCCAACGACTTTCACGACGTTCGGATTGGTTTTTTCTTCCTCGTCGGTGATTTCGACCGTCAGTGTCGCAATATCGACGGCGGCATTTTCCAGCGGACGCAGCGACGCGCGGATCGTCTCCGCCTCGATGGTCGGAAGGTCGCCTTGGACATTGATGACATATTCCGCCTTGCCATAGGGGTCGGCCTTTTGCAGCGCTTCGAAAATGCGGTCCGAGCCGGACTGGTGGTCGTCGCGTGTCATCATCACGTCAAAACCGGCATTCTGAACGGCGGAAAATACCTGCTCGTCATCGACCGCAACGACGATTCGTTCGGCGCCGGCCTCGCGCGCCCGAAGGGCCACCTGCACGATCATTGGCTTGCCGCCAATGTCGGCGAGCGGCTTGCCCGGCAGGCGCGTGGATGCCATCCGCGCCGGTATGAGGACGACAGCTTTCTCGAATTCCCGATTCTTCATCCGACACCCTTCAAATCCCGCCCGAAAAGTGTCAAAACGTCACGGTGTGGGGACCATTATTCAAGTTGCGCAGGCTGTGCAAAAGCCATAGCTTTCGAGTAATTTCAAGATGCCCGGTTATATGGAGCGGATGCGAGGGAGCGCATATAGATGAATTCTTATGTTAATATGGGCGTTGGGGCGTTGCTGGGCACGGTTTTCGTTCTGATGTCGGTGTCGATTGCCTCTGAGGGCATTTTTCATGCGCCGGCGCCCGAGAAGGAAGGTTACGCCATTGCTGCGGCAGAGGGTGGCGGCGAAGCAGCCGGCGGAGAAGCCGCGGCAGCCGCGACGCCGATCGCGCAATTGCTTGCGAGCGCCGATGCCGCCAAGGGCGAGACGGTCTTCAAGAAATGTACGAGCTGTCATACCGGAGAGAGTGGTGGTGCAAACAAGGTCGGCCCCAATCTCTTCGATGTCGTCAACCGGCCGATCGCCAGCCACGAAGGTTTCAGCTATTCCGCAGGGATGAAGGATTTCTCCAAAGGCGGTTCCGTTCACTGGGATTACGATCATCTCAACTACTTCCTCGAAGCTCCGAAGAAACACGTTCCCGGCACGGCCATGGGCTTTGCAGGCGTGAAGAAGGAAACCGAAAGAGCCGATCTCATCGCTTATCTGCGCTCGCTGTCGGCAAACCCGGCACCTCTTCCGGATCCGAATGCAGCGCCCGCACCGATGAACTGATCGCCATGATGTTCAATGATAAAAGCCCGGCATCGCTGCCGGGCTTTCGTTTTTTTACGACTGGACGAATGGCTCGTGAAAATCAGAAACCCTTGCCGCCGCGCAATTCGGAAATCACCGTTCCGACCATGATCTTGATATCCAGCCAGATCGAAAAATTGTCGACGTAATAAAGATCGGAGACGATTCGGGCGCGGGCCTTGTCGCTGCGATCCGTCGGGCCGCGCAATCCTCGCATCTGGGCAAGGCCGGTAATGCCCGGCCGCACCCTGTGCCGCATATGGTAGTGTGGCACAAGCTCTTCATAAAGACGACCGGCCGCCAGCATGCCGATGGCATGGCAGCGAGGCCCGACCAGTGACATATCGCCTTTCAGCACATTCAGAAGCTGCGGCAGTTCATCGATATTGGTGCGGCGAAGAATTGCGCCGATCCGGGTTATTCTGGGATCGTTCTTCACCGTCTGCGCCACACCGGTGGCATCACAAAGGTCGGTTCTCATGGAGCGGAATTTATAGACACGGATTTTCCGCCCGTTCATACCCCAGCGGACCTGCGAAAACAGGACCGGCCCCTTGCTGTCGAGTTTGACCATCACTGCGACGGTGAGCAACACCGGCGCGAGCGCGACAAGGGCGATGGACGCCCCTGCAATATCCATCGTTCTTTTGAGCGCGAACTGGCCGCGCAAAAATGCGGAGACGGTTTTTTCCGAAGAGGAAGGTTGCGTTTCCGGCGATTCGAAAGTTGTGGCTGCGGAATAGGAGGCACCGTAAAAAACGGCATGCGATGAGCCTTTAGTACCCAGCATAATATAGAGCCCTGAAAAGTTATTTTGATAGAAGAAAATTAATTTATATGAAGGATTAATAATTCATTTACCGTAAAAAGTCATGCGAAATGTCACCGCTCTGGCGCAAATGGCAATCTACGGTTAATGCGACTGCACGCGGATGTTGTAAGGGCTAGCATCCTCTCCGCTCGTGGCTGCGGAGAGGGCCTGTTGCATGGAACCAAACCCTGTAAAATCGGGAGTTTTCTGCAGCGATGGCGACATTGCCATCGACCCCGCGACCAGCGCCTGCCGCGTGTTCTAAATCGTTAGTTTCCCATGAGAATATCGAGCAGGGTCGTCTGCTTCGGTCGGGATGGCCTCTGATCGCCGATTTCGGCGGGTGGCACAGGCCCGTTGCCGGCTGAATAGCCGGGTTCGATATCGCGGGAAGGGATATTTGCCGGCGGCATCGGCACGCCCGGCTGATTTGGGTTTGGCGCAACCGGGGCCTGGGGGTAGGCATGGTTATCCGCAGTCCCGCCGCCGAGCGCATTGGAAATGATATCGCCGATGGAGGAGGGCGCGCTTTCCGGCGCCGGTTGCTGCATTTCCCCGAGCGGCGGAACACCCGATGCACCGAGGCCGAAGAGCGGCGAAGGCGACAGCCCCGAATGGGCGGCGGTCATGAAATCTTTCCAGGCCTTTGCGGGAAGGCCGCCGCCGGTGACCTTCTTCATTGATGTGCCGTCGTCATTGCCGAACCAGACACCTGTGGTCAGGTTGCTTGTATACCCGACAAAAAGGGCGTCGCGGAAGGACTGGGTCGTGCCCGATTTTCCAGCCGCCTGCCAGCCTTGAAGGCGCGCGGCCTTGCCGGTGCCTTCGGTGATGACGCGGGACAACATGCCGTTCATGGTCGCGGCGATCTCTTCGCTCAGCACACGCGGCGGATTGTCGTATTTGTTTTCGTAAAGCACCTTGCCGTCGGCATCGGTGATGCGTTTGACGATATGTGGTGTCGCCTTGTAGCCACCATTCATGAAGGGAGCATAGGAGGCCGTCAGCTCCATCAGCGACACTTCCGAGGTGCCGAGCGCGATGGAAGCATTGTTCTGCAGCTCGGATTCGATGCCCATGCGATGCGCCACCTGTGTCACACGATCAGGGCCGACTTCCATCACCAGCTGTGCGGCGATCGTGTTCAGCGAATTGGCAAGCGCAGTGGCGAGCGTGACTTCGCCGCGATATTTCTTCTCGTAATTTTCCGGTGTCCAGTTGCCGATGCGTACCGGTGCGTCATTGCGGATCGTGTAGGGGGTAAGCCCCGCTTCGAGTGCGGCGACGTAAACGAAAGGCTTGAATGCGGAGCCGGGTTGCCGCTTTGCCTTGACGGCCCGGTTGAACTGGCTCGCGGCATAATCCGCCCCGCCCACCACTGCCCGGATCGCGCCCGTGCCATCGATGGAAACCAGCGCCGCTTGTGAGGCGCTCTGCTTCTTTCCGTCACCTTGCAGCACATGGGTCAGCGCCTTCTCGGCGTCGCGTTCGAGATTGGGGTCGATGGTGGTATCGACAACGATGTCCTGCTTGACCTCGCCGACCAGGCTGCGCACTTCTTCCAGCACCATATCGGCGGCGTAATGCTCGGCGCCCGACCAGAAACGTTTCGCCTTGGTCGGGGGCTGCGACATGGCGGTCTTGATTTCGTCATCGGTGATGAAGCCGACATCGCGCATGGATTGCAGCACGACCTGCGCCCGTTCTTCCGCCGCCTGCGGATCGCGCGCCGGTGAAAGGCGTGAGGGGGCTTTGAGAAGCCCGGCGAGCATAGCCGCCTCGCCCAGATTGACGTCGCGCGCGGATTTGTTGAAGTAGCGCCTAGACGCCGCCTCGACGCCATAGGCGTTGGAGCCGAAATAGACGCGATTGAGATACATCGCGAGAATCTGGTCCTTGGTGAACTTGTGTTCCAGCCAGAAGGACAGCAGCACTTCCTGAACCTTGCGTTCCAGCGTCCTGTCCGGCGAAAGGAACAGGTTTTTCGCGAGCTGTTGCGTCAGAGTCGAGCCACCCTGCACGGCGCGCCCCGTCAGCACATTCGTGACGATGGCGCGTCCGAGGCCGAGCGGATCGACCCCGAAATGCGAATAAAACCGCCGATCCTCGATCGCCATGACGGCCTGCGGAATATAGGGCGACATATCTTCCAGCGCGAGCGCCTCGCCGCCGGTCGTGCCGCGATTGGCAAGCACGCTGCCGTTGACCGAAACGATCTTCACATTCGGCGGACGTTCGGGAATGGACCAGCTGCTGGCGCTCGGCATGCGCGCACCATAATAAAGGACAAGCCCGGCAACGCCGATACCGCCCCAGATGCCTAGCACGATGCACCAGTAGAAGAGGGAGCGGATGAAGCCCATGACGCCGCGACCGGAATTGCTGCTGCGCTTTTCTTTCTTGCGGGAGGTGGTGCGACTGGATGCCGGCTTCGGGTTTTTGGCCTGCTGTTTTGTGGTTCCGCCAATGCGCTCGCTGGCGTCAAGACGCAGGTCATCGCCGGACTCGTGGAAATCCCCGAAGGAGGGTTCTACCCGTTCGCGTGATTTACCTTTGCCTGCCATCCAGCCGAAGTCGCTCCTATTTGCGAAACCGTGCACATCCCGTTCGGGTTTAAGGCGTCTATGCCTGCGCGATTCTTAATCCAGGATGAAGAGTTTAAATGCGGCAATTTAAGGCGGGGTTAAGTCTTGGCCGGATCACATCGGCGTCATTGGCAGACGTCGACCCATTCCGCTCCAGTCAATTCGGCCATAACCTCCGGCGAAATCTTCACCGCCGCATTGGTGGCACCGGCCGCGGGAACCACCTCGCGATAGTTTTTCAGCGATATGTCGCAAAACACCGGAAGCCGAGAAGGCAGGCCGAAAGGGCACACGCCGCCGATGGGATGGCTGGTCACGGCAACAACCTCTTCCGGGTCGAGCATGCGCGGCTTTACGCCGAAATGATCGCGGAATTTGCGGTTGTCGAGCCGCTTCGTGCCGGCGGCGACGACGAGAAGAATGGTATCACCCGCCTTCAGGCAAATGGTCTTCGCAATCTGGTCAGGGTCGACACCATGCGCTTCGGCGGCCAAAGCGACCGTCGCCGAACTCGCTTCCGTTTCAATCACGGCAACCTCGGGTGACTTTTCGGTGAAAAAAGCTCTGACGGATTCGATAGACATGCGTGTTTATTAGGCGTTACGCGGAGAAGCTTCAAGTCGCCCCGGAATAGCTATGCAATATGCGCAATGCTGCGCTGCGATGAAACGTCTGTTTTTTAAGCTGGTATCCTGTATCTTCAAATCATCGAAGCGACGCACTCCTCCTCCCAGCGTCGCTCGATTGGACTGACAATACTCCTCCTCCCAATTGTCAGTCAGTTTCAAGAACCCGGCGCACCTCCTCCCGCGCCGGGTTTTTGCGTTCCTGGCCTGGCCCCTACTTAACCCTGACCAGTTGGCCGTGTTCAAAGAAACTTGACTTTCAGCCCCTTCCCACCTAGGTACTTCGCCATCGATATTTGTTTGACGACCAGAGCTTCGGCGTCTTTTTAGACGCTCACGACGATCTTTTCCTTCAAATTCGACCCAAGTCCGCACTGCTTGCAGTGCAAATACAATTGCCAACGGAAGGAAATCGTTATGGCGACTGGTACAGTAAAGTGGTTCAACGCAACCAAGGGCTACGGCTTCATTCAGCCTGACGACGGTTCGCAGGACGTATTCGTTCACATCTCCGCTGTTGAGCGTGCGGGCCTCACCGCCCTCAACGACGGCCAGAAGCTCTCCTACGAGCTGATGCAGGACCGCCGCTCGGGCAAGATGTCCGCAGGCAACCTCGTTGCTGCCTGATACGCGCTTTGGCCCGCAAGGGTCACTCGCATGAATGGAAAGGCCGGATTTTTCCGGCCTCAGACTGCTGACAAACCCCTGGCGTGAGCTGGGGGTTTATGATTCATTGGGACATGTTGAAGAAACCTGCTCCTGAACAGACCGCTCTCGAGATGGTGACGCTCGATAGCCTGGTCCCGAAAGAT
>NZ_JAQKGN010000021.1:0-65921 GCF_027956555.1 Agrobacterium sp. ST15.16.055 | reverse complement strand
ATCTTTCGGGACCAGACTATCGAGCGTCACCATCTCGAGAGCGGTCTGTTCAGGAGCAGGTTTCTTCAACATGTCCCAATGAATCATAAACCCCCAGCTCACGCCAGGGGTTTGTCAGCAGTCTGAATACCCGCCAAAGGCGGGTATTTTATATTTTAAAACAAATAGGTACTTATTTCTGCTCCAGAAGCCGGCATACCGCTTCAAGCTGTTCCAATGTCCGGTAACCGATACGGATTTGCCCCGATCCGCCCTTGTGGCTGATCTTTACATCCAGCCCAAGAGCATCGGACAGGCTGCGTTCGAGCGCAATCGTATCGGAATCCTTTTCCGCAGCAGGTCGCTTCTCCGCAACATCGCCCTGCGATTTGATGTCATTCTGCGCCAGGCGCTCAGCATCACGAACCGAAAGTCCCTTGGATACGATTGTTTTCGCGAGCGTCGCCGGATCGGAAGTGGAAACAAGAGCGCGCGCATGACCTGCGGAGAGCGAACCATCCGCCAGCATATCCCTTACCGGATCGGGAAGCTTCAAAAGCCGCAGGCTGTTGGCAACGTGGCTTCGGCTCTTGCCGATGATTTCACCGAGATCATTCTGCGTATAGCCATGTTCGGCGATGAGCTGCTCATACCCCATCGCTTCTTCGAGCGGATTGAGATCGGAACGCTGTACGTTTTCGACAATCGCCAGTTCCAGCGCCGTGCGATCATCCACGTCGCGAACAATGACGGGAACATCGGTAAAGCCCGCCAGCTGCGCCGCGCGCCAGCGGCGCTCACCGGCTATAATCTCGTAGCGGTTGACTCCTACCGTTCTCACCACCACTGGCTGAACAATTCCATGCTGACGAATGGAGGCAGCAAGGTCCTGCAGCTCGTTTTCATCAAAATGACGCCGCGGGTTTCTTTGGCTGCGAGCGATGAATTCAATGGGAATGGTGCGATCAGCGTTAACCGCGCGTTGAGGCTCGCCGACCGGTACGGGCTGATCCATTTCACCGATCAATGCGGCAAGACCGCGCCCCAACCGACGCTTGGAAAGATCATCACTCATAAGATATTACTCCATACAGTCCGCAAATGTCAGGCAGCTTTGCGCAGGCGCTCTCTCTGGATCACTTCGGATGCAAGTTGCAAATAGGCCTGACTGCCGGCGCATTTCAGGTCATAAAGAATGGCCGGTTTACCATAGGACGGTGCTTCCGAAACACGAACGTTGCGTGGAATGAGGGTATGGTAAACCTTCTCGCCAAGATGGCTTCTCACATCCGAAACGACCTGCTGCGCAAGATTGTTACGCGCATCGAACATCGTCAAAACGATACCCTGTATATCAAGCTGCGGATTGACCGATCCGCGTATCTGGCTGACCGTATCCAGCAGCTGGCTGAGACCTTCCAGGGCAAAGAACTCACATTGCAGCGGCACCAGCACCGAATGGGCGGCCGTCATCGCATTCATCGTCAAAAGATTGAAAGAGGGCGGGCAATCAACAAGAATGTAGGAGTAGCCCTTGGCTTCCTTCGTCTCCATGGCCGCACGCAGCAGGAAAACGCGGTTGGAAACATTCGCGACCTGCATTTCGAAACCGAGCAAATCCATCGTGGAAGGCACGATATCGAGATTTGGAACGGCCGTGGGAACAGCAACTTCCGCTACCCCATGATCTCCCACGAGAAGATCATAGGAAGAAAGCTTGCGCTCCTTGCGGTCAATGCCAAGCCCGGTACTCGCATTACCCTGCGGGTCCAGATCCACGATCAGTACACGCTCACCAATAGCCGCCAGTGCGGTAGCCAGATTGATGGCGGTTGTTGTTTTACCGACGCCGCCTTTCTGGTTAGCAACTGCGATAATCCGGTTTTTTTCAAAAGTCATGCCGCACCTGGCCAGTTCGTCAGCGCCTCAAAGCAAGGTTGCTGATTTCAAGAACAACAGAATCTGCCTCAATGGCACTCTGATGTTTTACCAGATCAAACTTCCAGCGACCATGTGCTTTCTGCACTTCAGAATCATAATCCCGGCCTTTATTAAAATAGGCCTTGAGATTTGGGTTATTCTGCGCCCAGGGATGAATATAATCGAAAAGCAAATCCAGTTCGGCGAGCGCGCGAGCCGAAACAGCCTCGCAATTTTTGATGATCTCCGGTGCTGTCTCGATCCTGACGGGGTGAACTGCACCTCTTGCACCGGTTTCCTTCAGTGCAATTCGCAGGAATGCCGCCTTTTTATTGTTACTTTCGACCAGATCAACCCAGCCGTCGCCAAGATCAGCAAGAAAAATCGCGGTGACAACACCGGGAAATCCGCCACCGCTTCCAAGATCAATCCATTTTTTTGGCTGCGGAGAGAGTTGGAATATTTGCGCGCTATCAGCCACATGCCGGTTCCAAAGCTCCGCGAGAGTGGAAGGCGCTACCAGATTTGTGGTTCTGTTCCACTTCTTAAAAAGCTCGACAAAATATTCGAGTCTTTCCTGTGTTTCACGTGAAACACTCTGGCCGTTTATCTTCATAATCCGACTCGCTATTGGTGCATGCGTAATTTTTCACTTCGCGTTGCGGAATCCTTCCGCAGAAGTGCGAGCAGCAGCGATATCGCAGCCGGTGTCATGCCGTCAACACGAGCGGCTTGGGCAATATTCTCAGGACGGGCTTTTTCCAGCTTTTGTTTAAGCTCGTTGGAGAGGCCGGATAGGCTCTTAAAATCAAAGTCATCAGGGATTTTCCTGTCTTCGTCCCGTTTGATATCGATGATATCAGCACTCTGCCTTTGCATGTAGACCGCATAACTCGCCTCAATCTGCAAGGCTTCGGCCACTTTCCCATGGAGGGCGCCCAGTTCTGGCCAATGCTTGGCAAGGACTTCGAGAGACATATCCGGATAGGCGAGCAATTCATAAACAGACCTGCGTTGACCGTCCTGATTAAGTTTCAACCCTTGCTTCGCCGCCTGGGATGGGCTGATGGAAATAGCCTTCAGCAGCTCTCGAGCACGATCCAAATCGGAAATGAAATTCGCGAAGCGTTCCTGCCGCTCGCGGCCGACAATGCCAGCAATCTGGCCAACTGGTGTAAGCCGCAGATCCGCATTGTCCACGCGCAGCGAAAGGCGATACTCCGCTCTGGAGGTAAACATGCGGTAGGGTTCACTGACGCCCTTCGATGTCAGGTCATCAATCATGACCCCAATATAGGACTCGGTTCGGCTAAAATAGACCGGATCGGCATTGCCTGCATAAAGCGAGGCATTCAAGCCGGCAACAAGACCTTGAGCACCCGCCTCTTCATAACCCGTCGTTCCATTGATCTGGCCGGCTAGAAACAATCCCGCAATCTTACGGCATTCCAGCGAGGGTTTCAGCTCGCGTGGATCGACATAGTCATATTCGATCGCATAACCCGGCTGCAGAATCGTCACCTGTTCAAGGCCCGGTATCGTTCGGATAAATTGTTCCTGCACGGCAGCGGGAAGGGACGTTGATATACCATTTGGATAAATGGTGTGATCGTCGAGACCTTCCGGCTCGAGGAATATCTGATGACCGTCCCGTTCACCGAAACGGGTGATTTTATCCTCAATCGACGGGCAATAACGCGGACCGACCCCTTCGATCTGTCCCGAATACATCGCCGACAGATGAATATTGTCCTGAATGATCTTGTGGCCAGCTGGCGTGGTTCGAGTTACACCACATTCAATTTGGGGATTGAGAATATGATCCGTCATGAAGGAAAAGGGGACAGGATCCTCATCGGCAGCCTGCCGATCCACCGCATTCCAGTCGATCGTGCGTCCGTCCAGTCGGGCAGGGGTGCCGGTTTTAAGGCGCCCCATAACGAGACCCAATCGCGAGAGCGTATCAGAGAGGCCAACTGACGGCATTTCTCCAACGCGTCCCGCAGGAATCTTTTCGGAACCGATATGAATGAGGCCACGCAGGAAGGTCCCGCTCGTCAGCACCACTGCGCCACACGGAATCCGGCTACCATTCTTCATGATAACTGCCGCGACACGATCATGCGCCATCTCAATATCGAAAGCATCGCCTTCAATAATGGTCAGGTTTTCGATCGCATCGATCTCCCGCTGCATGGCATCGCGGTAGAGCCGGCGGTCGGCTTGGGTTCGCGGACCACGGACAGCCGGACCCTTTTTACGGTTGAGCATGCGGAACTGAATACCTGCCGCATCGGCAACCCGGCCCATCAAACCATCCAGCGCATCGATTTCCCGAACGAGGTGTCCCTTTCCCAGACCGCCTATGGCGGGATTACAGGACATGACACCAATCGTCTCACGCTTATGGGTAACAAGGGCGGTTTTTGCACCATGCCTTGCGGCAGCAGCCGCGGCTTCGCTGCCCGCGTGGCCACCGCCAATAACAATGACATCAAATGACTGGTGCATATCCCTGCGCCCTGTTCTACCAACATCGACATCACCGCTTCGGCCGCCGATGTTTCACGTGAATCATTTTCCTATGCAGAATTCCGAGAAGATCACGCCGAGCAAATCTTCCACATCAACGCGGCCGGTAATCCGTCCGAGCGATGTTGCAGCGAGTCTTAAATATTCCGACCTTATCGCAAGGTCCAGGGTCTCGGAATCGACCGCATCACTAACATAGTTCAGCGTCTCTTCAAGTCGTTTTTTATGCCGAGCGCGCGCAGGAACCAAAGTCTGGCCGGCACCGACGCGTTTTTCTATTTCCTGCTTCAGCATCGACCGCAGTTCATTCAAGCCTATTCCTTCCTGGGCTGAGATAGACAGATCAAATCCATCATTCAAAGTAGGGGAATGGAGCGCTGTTTTCGTTCTCACTCGCAAATAGCTCTGGCTCCCGAGCGATTCAACGGGTTGTTTCGGGAACGAATCATTATCCTGAAGCAATAGAACGAGATCTGCCGTCTCGGCTGTCAAAACCGCGCGCCGCACGCCTTCAAGCTCAACGATATCCTGTGTTTCTCTTATTCCTGCCGTATCGAATATCCGAACCAAATATCCTTCCAGATTGATATCGACGCTCAAAACGTCTCTTGTTGTACCGGCAATATCGGTAACGATCGCAACATCCCGACCGCTAAGAGCGTTCAAAAGAGTGGATTTGCCTGCATTTGGTTCACCGACCAGCGCCACCTTGAACCCGTCGCGAATGATTTCACCGCCGTTACCGCCCTGGAGATGATCACGGATTTCCGTTTTGAGAAGCGCCATGGCCTCCCAAACCTGAGCCGCCACGGAATCTGGAACGTCCTCCTCGTCGGCAAAATCTAGTTCCGCTTCGATGAGAGCGCGGGCTCGCGTCAGGCGGCTGGCCCAATCGTCATAAAGCGCCGACAATTTGCCAGTGCTCTGTTCCACCGCCAAGCGCCGCTGCATCTCCGTTTCAGCCTGCAACAGATCAGCGAGGCCTTCGACCTCAAGGAGATCCATCTTCCCATTCTCGAAGGCTCTACGAGAGAATTCACCGGCATCAGCGGGCCGAAGACCCTCAAGATTTTCGAGCTCGGCAAAAATCGAAGCCATGACCGCACGACTGCCATGGCTATGAATTTCAACGCAATGCTCACCCGTGAAGGAATTTGGAGCTGGAAAGGCGATTACCAGCGCCTGGTCGATGACATCGTCGTTTCGACTCCGAATCGAGCACAACATGGCCTTTCGTGGTGACGGAAGTTCCCGTCCCGTCAGCATCTTCAACGCATCGAAAGCTCTGGAGCCGCTAATCCTGAGAACAGCCACACCCGCCGGCAAGGCACCGCTGGAAAGCGCGTAGATCGTATCGGTGGAAGCTGGCATCATTCACCTCAGTCTAAAACAGGCAAGCCGCATCCGAATAAACGGACGCGGCTTTGAAGCTCTCACGATGAATCCGGCTAAAGTCCGGATCAGGTATTCATCGATTCGAAGAAATCCGAATTGTTCTTGGTCTGCTTCAGCTTGTCGATCAGGAATTCGATGGCGTCCATCGTACCCATCGGCGCGAGAATACGGCGAAGAACGAAAATCTTCTGCAAATCCTGACGCGGCACCAGCAGGTCTTCCTTACGCGTACCGGATTTCAGAATATCCAGTGCCGGGAAGATGCGCTTGTCGGCAACCTTGCGGTCAAGCACGATTTCCGAGTTACCCGTACCCTTGAATTCTTCGAAGATGACTTCATCCATGCGGCTGCCGGTATCGATCAGCGCGGTCGCGATAATGGTCAGTGAACCACCTTCTTCGATGTTACGCGCGGCCCCGAAGAAACGCTTCGGACGCTGCAGGGCGTTGGCATCGACACCACCCGTGAGAACCTTGCCGGAGGAGGGCACAACCGTATTGTAGGCACGGCCGAGGCGCGTGATGGAATCGAGTAGGATGACGACGTCGCGACCGTGTTCGACCAGGCGCTTGGCCTTTTCGATGACCATCTCGGCGACCTGCACATGACGGACGGCTGGTTCGTCAAAGGTCGACGACACAACCTCGCCCTTCACGGAACGCTGCATGTCGGTCACTTCTTCCGGACGCTCATCGATAAGGAGAACGATCAGATAGCATTCCGGATGGTTTGCCGTGATGGAATGAGCGATGTTCTGCAGCAGAACGGTCTTACCCGTGCGCGGCGGCGCTACGATCAATCCGCGTTGACCTTTGCCGAGCGGTGCGACGAGATCGATCACACGCGACGACAGGTCCTTCGAAGTCGGAACGTCCAGTTCCATCTTGAAGCGTTCATTCGGGTAAAGCGGCGTTAGATTGTCAAAGTGAACCTTATGGCGGATCTTTTCCGGATCGTCGAAATTGATCGTATTGACCTTGAGAAGCGCGAAATAACGTTCGCCTTCCTTGGGGCCGCGGATCGGGCCTTCAACGGTATCGCCGGTTTTCAGCGAGAAGCGGCGGATCTGCGACGGCGAGATATAGATATCGTCCGGACCGGGCAGATAGTTTGCATTTGCGGATCGCAGGAACCCGAAACCGTCCTGCAGGACTTCGACGACGCCCTCGCCGATGATTTCGATGTCCTGGCTCGCGAGAACCTTGAGGATTGCGAACATGAGTTCCTGCTTGCGCATGGTGCTCGCATTTTCAACTTCCAGGGATTCGGCAAAAGTCAGCAAGTCGGTAGGCGATTTGCTCTTAAGTTCCTGAAGCTTCATTTCAGCCATGAAGAGAAGACCGTTTGATAATGTAATGTCGGGGGAGGGCGTGTTCGCGAATCAGATGCTGTGGGAAATGCCGCAGATGACTGAATAATTCACATGCCACGAAGATGAGTGGCCCGAAAATAGCGATTGTGCACGGCCGCTGCAAGAGGAAAGCACGAATTCCGCGAAATTTATCGTTGCACCGCCCTAACCGAAGGGTTTCACAACCACAAGTATGACGATGGCGATCATCAGCACCGTCGGAACCTCGTTCATCAACCGCCAGTGACGGGCAGGCCGCGTATTTTCATCCCGCGCGAAACGTTTTGCGCTGCGCGTGAAATAAACATGGGTCGCGGTCAGAAGTACCACCAGCGCGATCTTGGCATGCAGCCAGCCGCCGGAAAAACCATAAACCGACCAGGCGAGATAAAGTCCCAATATCCAGGATATCATCATCGCCGGGTTCATAATCACCTTGATCAGCCGCTGTTCCATGACCTTGAAGGTTTCGGACTGCTGCGAACCCGGGGGTGCATCGGTGTGGTAGATGAAGAGCCGCGGCAGGTAAAAAATTGCCGCCATCCAGGAAATCACGGCGATGATATGTAGCGCCTTGATCCAGAGATAAAGATCGGCCGGATCGGCATAAAATAACAGGGCGACGAAAGCGGCAAAGACACCAATTGCGATGCCCGCGCGCAAAGCTGCCCGGTTACCGGATCGGGCGGAGGTTTGTTTTTCGTCACTCATGCCCCGGCTCCGCCGCGCACGCGCTGCACAAGCCGGGTCACGTTTTCCGGGTCAGCCTGGGGGGTAATGCCATGGCCCAGATTGAAGATCAGCGGACCCTGTCCCAGCGCCTGCAGCACGGCATCGATGCCATCCTGCAAGGCCTTGCCGCCCGCCACCATCAGCATGGGATCGAGATTGCCCTGCACCGGGCCTTCCTTCTGCAAGTCTCTGGCAAAACCGAGCGGCACCGACCAGTCGAGCCCGATGGCGTCGGCGCCCGTCTTGCGGCGATAATCTTTGAGAAGATAACCAGCTCCTTTCGCGAAGGCGATGATCTTTGCCGAGGGCCGGCGGGCGCGCACCGATGCGATAATGCGGGCGACCGGCTTTATCGCATAGTCCTCGAATTCCTTCTCACCGAGCACACCGGCCCAGGAATCGAAGATTTGAACCGCATCGGCACCGGCATCGACCTGCGCCACCAGATAATCGGCGGAAACCTCGGCCAGAAAAGCCAACAGCTTTTCCATGGCGGCCGGCTCCTGATAACCGAACAGCCGCGCCGGGGCCTGATCCGGCGTTCCGTGTCCCGCGATCATGTAGGTCGCAACCGTCCATGGGGCACCGCAAAAACCGAGAAGCGTCGTTTCATCCGGCAAAGAGGTGCGCAGACGGGAAACGGTTTCGAAAACGGGCGAAAGATGCGCCATGACATTTGCGCCGTCCAGCTTCTCGATACCGCTGACATTGATCGGGTCCATGGCCGGACCTTTTCCTTCGCTGAAAGACACGTTGCGATGAAGCGCATCCGGAATCACCAGAATATCGGAAAAAAGAATGGCGGCATCCAGCCCAAACCGGCGAATGGGTTGGAGAGTAACCTCCGTCGCCAGTTCGGGATTATAACAGAGATCGAGGAAACTACCGGCGCTCTTTCGCGTTTCCCTGTACTCGGGAAGATAACGCCCAGCCTGTCGCATCAGCCATATGGGTGGTGGTGTGACCGTCTGCCCGTTCAACACCGTCATAACCTTGCGTTCGCTCATGGCACCCAGCTTCTAAAAAATAAAATCAAAGAGATTTAAAAGATTTTCTATTTCTTAGAGTCTGTGGGTAGCAAGGATTAAAATCATTCCAGTCGAAATGCCGCAGCCACCAAGTTTCAAGCGTGCCTGCGGATATTATCGGTCCGTTTGTTCTGTAATAATCCGTAGAATCTGAATTTTATAAATTATTTCAGTAGTTTATGTCAGAACAAAATAATAGAGCGATTGTGGATGATTTGTGGAAAATTTTGAACAGTTGCGCATTCTTCCAACAATCCACAAGCACGTCGGAGACGACTTAAGCCACTTGCGGATTGTGGAAAAACACCACTTTATTCACGTCGCGGTTCGACCCGCAGGACAATTCGGAGATTTGTCCCGGTTTATCAACAGCGGGAGAAAAACAGCGTGGAGAACAATAAAAGCTTCTTCCATCTGCACCTGATTTCGGACTCAACGGGGGAGACTCTAATGTCGGCTGGTCGGGCCGTCTCGGCCCAGTTCCATGCTTCCATGCCTGTGGAACATGTCTATCCGATGATTCGAAACCAGAAGCAGCTCGCGCAGGTCGTCGATCTCATCGACAAGGAACCGGGCATTGTTCTCTATACGATCGTCGACCAGCAGCTGGCGGAGTTTCTGGATTTGCGATGCCACGCGATTGGCGTACCCTGCGTGAATGTTCTTGAACCAATCATCGGCATCTTCCAGACCTACCTCGGTGCGCCGTCCAGACGGCGGGTGGGTGCGCAACATGCCTTAAATGCGGATTATTTCGCGCGGATCGAGGCGCTTAATTTCGCTATGGATCATGATGACGGGCAAATGCCGGAAACCTATGACGAGGCCGATATCGTCATTATCGGCATCAGCCGCACATCGAAAACACCAACCAGCATCTATCTCGCCAACAGGGGAATAAAGACCGCCAATATTCCTGTTGTTCCCAATGTACCGCTACCCGAAAGCCTGTATGCCGCCACCCGGCCGCTGATTGTGGGCCTGGTCGCGACATCGGACCGCATATCGCAGGTGCGGGAAAACCGCGAACTCGGCGCGACGGGCGGATTTGACAGCGGTCGCTACACGGATCGCGCCACCATCATGGAAGAGCTGAAATATGCGCGAGCGCTCTGCGCCCACAACAATTGGCCGCTGATCGACGTTACGCGCCGCTCCATCGAGGAAACGGCGGCGGCCATCCTTGCCCTTCGTTCGAGGACACGATAATCCGAATCGCATCATTCGGAGCAGACAGTCGATGAAACAGGAACTGATCCTCGCCTCGTCCAGCGCATCCCGCCAGATGTTGATGCGCAATGCGGGGCTGACATTTTTAGCCATCCCGGCGGATATTGACGAGCGCGCGCTCGATGAACAGCTGGAACGAGACGGAGCCAGCCCGGAAGAGGTGGCACTGGAACTCGCCAGGGCCAAGGCTCTTGCCGTCAGCAGGCTCTATCCCGGAGCATTGGTTCTCGGCTGCGACCAGACCATGGCGCTCGGCGCCCGCGTCTATCACAAGCCAAAAACCATGGCGGAGGCCGAATCGCATCTCCTGTCATTGTCCGGCAAGGTTCACCGCCTGAACAGCGCCGCCGTTCTCGTACAACATGGTGAGGTGGTGTGGCAGATTGTTTCCAGCGCTGAGCTGACCGTTCGGACTTTGAGCGCCGAATTTGTCTCCCGCCACCTGCAACGGGTGGGAGAAAAGGCCTTGAGCAGTGTCGGTGCGTACCAGCTCGAAGGAGAAGGAATCCAGCTATTCACCTCGATCGAGGGTGACTATTTCACGATTCTCGGCTTGCCGCTTCTGCCGCTTTTATCCAAACTGCGCGACATGGACGTTATCGATGGCTGATTCACGTGAAACATTAACCATAAACGCATTCGTTGTCGGCTATCCGATCAAGCATTCCCGATCGCCCATCATCCATTCTTATTGGCTGAAGAAATTCGGCATTGCCGGTTCCTACAAGGCTGTGGAAGTCTCCCCGGATGATTTTGCGAATTTCATTGCAACGCTGAAGCAAGGAAAACCGGGCACGGCCGTCGGTGGCAATGTCACCATTCCCCATAAGCAAGCGGCTTATCAGCGAGCAGACAGGCCCGATGCGCTGGCGGAAGAACTCGGTGCCGCCAACACAGTCTGGATGGAGGAGGGCGAACTCCACGTTACGAATACGGATGGTTATGGTTTTGTCTCCAATCTCGATGAGCGACATCCGGGTTGGGACAGGGCCGAGCGGGCCGTGGTTCTAGGCGCTGGCGGTGCAAGCCGGGCGGTCATCCAATCGCTTCGTGATCGCGGCATTGCCGAAATCCACGTCCTCAACCGTACCGTCGAACGGGCCCGCGAACTGGCCGACCGTTTTGGGCCGCGGGTTTTTTCCCATCCCCAGGCAGCGCTTTATGAGGTCATGCAGGGTGCCGGACTTTTCGTGAATACGACGTCGCTCGGCATGGACGGGACGGAAGCGCCGCATCTTGATTTTTCGCTGTTGGCCGCCCAGGCCGTCGTAACCGATATCGTCTATGTGCCGCTGAAAACCCCGATCCTCAAAATGGCGGAAGAGCAGGGCATGGCTACCGTCGACGGGCTCGGCATGCTGCTTCACCAGGCAAAACCCGGCTTCGAGCGGTGGTTCGGCAAAACGCCGGAGGTCGATGAGGCCCTGCGTTCTCTCATCATCGAGGATATGGAGAAACAGTGATGATCGTCATCGGTCTCACCGGCTCGATTGGAATGGGAAAAACGACGACGGCGAGGTTGTTCGCGGGAGAAGGCGTTCCGGTTCTCGATTCCGATGAGGTCGTGCACGGGCTTTACCGGGCGGAAGCCGCCCCGCTGATCGAAGCGGCCTTTCCGGGCACGACCGTTTCCGGTGCGGTGGACAGGCAGAAACTCGGTGAGATCTTGCGGCAGAATCCGGCTAATTTTAGCAGACTGGAAGAGATCGTACATCCGCTGGTGCGTGGAAGGCAGGAGGCTTTTCTGGCTCAAGCAAGGAAAGAGGATCGGCAATTCGCCCTCCTCGATATTCCGCTGCTGTTCGAAACCGGGGCGGAAAGCCGCGTCGATAAAGTCGTTGTGGTCAGTTGCGCGCCGGAGATTCAGCGAGAGCGAGTTTTGTCCCGACCGGGAATGACGGAGAAGAAATTCGAAATGATCCTCGCCCGCCAGATGCCCGATGTGGAAAAGCGCCGGCGTGCCGACTTTATCGTCGATTCCGGAAATGGTGTCGAAGCGGCAAGGGATCAGGTAAAAGAGATTCTGCAGAAACTGGCCGCTGAGTCGCGCCGTGGAGATATGAATGCGTGAGATCATTTTCGATACGGAAACGACGGGGCTCGAATCGAAGCTGGACCGCGTGATTGAAATCGGCGGCATCGAGTTGATCAACCACTTTCCCACCGGCCGAACTCTGCATCTGTACATCAGCCCGGAAGATCGCAAGGTTCACCCCGACGCACTTGCCGTTCACGGGATTACCGATGAGTTTCTGAAGGATAAACCCAAATTCGCTGAGGTCGTCGACCAGATTCGTGACTTCTTCGAGGGTGCGCGCTGGGTGGCGCACAACGCCACGTTCGACATGGGCTTCATCAACGCCGAATTTGCCCGTCTCGGTATTGAACCGGTCTCTGCCGAGCTGGTGACGGATACGCTTTCGCTCGCCCGTCGCAAGCACCCGATGGGACCGAACTCGCTGGACGCGCTTTGCCGTCGTTACGGCATCGACAATTCCCATCGCACCAAGCACGGCGCGCTTCTCGACTCCGAACTGCTCGCCGAGGTTTATATTGAAATGATTGGCGGGCGCCAGACGGCGCTCGGTTTCGGTTCCGCCGCCAAGCAGGAAACCATCATCGTCGAGGATGATGTACCGCTTGAGCCGCTGCAAAGGCCGCGGGCTTTGCCCTCGAGGCTGGATGCGGAAACCGTCGCGGCCCATTGCAAACTCGTTCTCGGCATGGGCGACAAGGCGATCTGGAACCGTTACCAGAATTGATACCTGTCCAGGCACTGTAAACGGTGAATGCCGTCAAAGAAAAACCCGGGCATGAACCCGGGTTTTGTTTTGTCTGAATTCTGCAGCGCAGAGCCGCGTCACTTAGTTCGGTACCGCCTGAACCTTGGCCTTGGCCTGTTCCTCGGCAACGCGCTGGGCGAACATCTGCGCGAAATCGATTGGATCGATCATCAGCGGCGGGAAACCGCCATTGCGGGTAACGTCCGCAATGATCTGGCGCGCGAAAGGGAACAACAGGCGCGGGCATTCAATGAACAGCACCGGCAGCATATGTTCCTGCGGGAAGCCGGCAATGCGGAACACGCCGCCGTAAACCAGTTCGGCCGCGAACAACACCTTGTCGCCATCCTTGGCTTCCGCGTTCAGCGTCAGAACAACATCGAAATCCGAACCGGAGATCGGGTTTGCGTTGACGTTGACATTGATATTAATCGACGGCGCATTGTCACGTGCCTGAAGCGAGCGAGGAGCACCCGGATTTTCGAAGGAAAGATCCTTGATGTACTGGGCAAGAATGTTGAGGGAAGGACTTACTGCGTCCTGTGCACCATTTTCAGCGGTCATTACATTTCCTCACGGCATGAATTCGTGGAAGGCGGTCTACCATTTCGACCGGGGGCTTACAACCCTTCGTGATCGGGTCACCGCGATCCGTTCCGCCCGGGATCAGGGTTTTGGCAGGTCGCGATTGTCCGGTTTGCGCGACCATGGGGAATCATCCTTTGGCTCGTCGCGATGAAACTCTTCCTCGTCGAGATCCACTACCTTCGAATTGCCCGTATGTCCCGGGTCGTTCCGAAAGCCGGAAAAATCTCCGGGCTGAGAACCAGATTGCTGGCCGGAGTGCCGAAAGGAACCAGCAACGACGACGCGCGGCCCGAAGGCCTTCCAGAAAAAGCGCCGTACGGTGGGCGACAGAAGCAGAAGGCCGAGAATGTCGGTAATGAAACCGGGAATGAAAAGCAGGATCCCGGCAACGACGCGCATGGCGCCATTCACCAACTCATCCGCCGGCTGCGCGCCGGTACGCCCCGCGTCCTGGAGGTTTCTCACCATGCCGATGCCTCCGAGCCGCAGGATGAGCAACCCCAGAAACGAGGTGAACAGGACAAGCGCCAATGTCAGCCACAAACCGATTGTCTTGCCAATAATGATGAAACCGGCAATTTCGAGGATGGGCATCATCAGGATGACGATGGGGAGAAAGGAAAAACGCATCTTCTAGCCTTGCGTGTGCATCTCTGGCAGATTGCCGGTTCCCGGGACACCGATGATTGAATCTGCGCATTTGAATGATGATAAGATGCAGACTATATGATGGTGTAGTTTTCGAATTTAAATGGCGGTTTTGGTAAAAGATGGGCTTTAGCGACTTTATCACATTGTTTTTTCTCGTTGCAGCGGTGCTGATCTTTTTTCAGCTGCGCAGTGTCCTCGGCCGCCGCACGGGCAATGAGAAGCCGCCATTCGACCCCTATAGCCCGCGAGATGCGGTGAAGGGCCCGGTTGCAGATGATAACAAGGTCGTGACCTTGCCAAAGCGCAGCGAGGGGGACGACGAAAACCGTTTTGCCGAGGCGGACGCGCTTGCGCCCGTCGATACGCCGCTCAATGCGGCTCTGCGTGAGGTGATGACCAGGGACCCGTCCTTCGGGCCGAAGGAATTCCTGAACGGCGCCCGCATGGCCTATGAAATGATCGTCATGGGCTTTGCCGATGGCGACCGCAAGACGCTCAAGAACCTTCTGTCGAAGGAGGTTTTTGACGGTTTCGAGGCGGCCATTTCCGAGAGGGAAGGTCGTGGCGAGGTGGTGAAGTCCACCTTCGTGGGCATCGAGAAGGCAGATATCACCCAGGCCAGTGTGCGTGATTCCGAAGTGCAGATCACCCTGAGGATCGTCAGCCAGTTGATTTCGGCGACCTATGACAAGGATGGCAAGCTGGTGGATGGCGATCCGGATGCGGTTGCGGAGGTGGACGACATCTGGACCTTCTCGCGCGATATCCGCTCGCGCGATCCGAACTGGAAGCTGATCGCCACCGAATCCGAGCAATGACCGCGCCCTTTTCGATCGAAGAAGTTTCTTTCAGCGACCTGCCCGGTTGGCGGCAAGACGATCCGGGCAAGCTTTTTCCGGCGATGGCGACAATCCTGTCGCACCTTCGGAACGCAAAACCCTACAGGACAGGCGCGCTCGGGGTCACGGCAGCGGAACTGGTTTCGCTTCTGGAAAGCGCAGAGAAAAGCCCAGTAGACAGCCCGGAGCAGGCGCGCCGGTTTTTCGAAACCAATTGCGTGCCTTTCAGGATTTCTTCGGCTCCGGGAAAAAGCGGTTTCGTGACCGCTTTTTACGAACCCGAACTGGAAGTGTCGTCTGAAGCCGACGACATCTGGCGTTATCCGATTTACCGCCGTCCGCCCGAACTGGTGGATATCGACGACGCCAATCGGCCCGCCGGTTTCGATACGTCCTATGCTTTCGGCAGAGCGGATGAAAACGGTATTTGCTATTTTCCCGACCGGCGGGAGATCGATGAAGGGTATCTGGAGGGCAGGGGCCTTGAGATTGCCTGGGCAAGATCGAAGGTCGACGTGTTTTTCGTCCATGTGCAGGGTGCGGCGCGTCTGGTGTTTCGCGATGGCGCGGTAAAGCGCATCACCTATGCGGCAAAGGCCGGGCATGCTTTTTCACCGATTGGCCGTCTGCTTATCGATCGCGGGGAACTTGATCCGAAAACCGTGTCGATGCAGACGATCCGCAAATGGCTCGCTGACCATCCCGACGAGGTGGATGGGGTACTATGGCATAACCGCTCCTATATTTTTTTCCGGGAGGCGGATGTCGCCGGTCAGGATATGGGGCCGATTGCGGCTGCGAAGGTTCCGTTGGTCGCGGGGCGCGCGCTTGCGGTGGACAGGCTCATCCACACGTTCGGGCTTCCCTTCTTCATCCATTCACCGTCGCTTACGCATCTCGATGACGGAAAACCTTTTGCGCGGCTGATGCTGGCGCTCGATACGGGTTCAGCCATTGTCGGCCCGGCCCGTGGCGATATCTTCACTGGCTCCGGTTTCGAAGCAGGAGAGCTTGCCGGTACGGTGCGCAATGAGGCCGACTTTTATATACTGATACCGCAGGTGGCTGCGCAGAGGTATCGGTGATGAAGAGCAGTCGCAAGCTCGGCAAGGAAGAGCGCATTCTGTGGGGAAAGGTCGCAAAAACCACGCGGCCGATCTCCGGCAGACTGGAAGATTTGCTGGCTTTCGAGGACATGGAGGAGCCTCTGGTTGAACCCGAGCTTTCCCAGACCGGAAAAAGCAGCTTTCCGCGCATGCTTGCGGAGCCGGCCGAGCCGCCAGCAGCGGCTCCGGACAAAAAGCCGAAAATTCATCAGCCGATGGAAAAACCGGTCAAGCGCAAGCTCACCCGTGGCCGGCTACCGCTGGAAGGGCGGATCGATCTGCACGGTATGTTCCAGAGCGAAGCTCATGCGGTGCTGCTTGATTTTCTGTTGCGCGCGCATGAACGCGGTCTGAGGCATGTACTCGTCATAACGGGCAAGGGCCGTTCCATCGGCAGCGACGGTGCGCTAAAAAGGGCGGTGCCCATGTGGTTTTCCAAACCGGAATATCGCCACCTGATTTCATCCTATGAGGATGCATCCGCCAATCACGGCGGCGACGGCGCGCTTTATGTGCGGCTGGCGCGTCGGCGCGGTGAAAAATCATGACACCTTTTGCGGAGGCCGTGCGGCAGCTTCGTGAGCGCAAGGGCGTGACGCAGAAGGAAATGGCCGCCGCCATCGGCGTGTCGCCCGCCTATCTTTCGGCGCTGGAGCACGGCAAGCGCGGCAAGCCGAGCTTTGATCTGTTGCAGCGCATTGCCGGATATTTCAACATCATCTGGGACGAGGCGGAGGAATTGTTCTTTCTGGCCGGCTCGTCCGACCCGAAAGTGGTTATCGACACCATCGGCCTGCCGCCGCAATATACGGCTTTCGCCAACCGGCTGGCACGGGATATTCGCAAGCTGTCGCCGAGTGTGGTAGAGGAACTGTCAGCCGTGCTGCAAAAAAGCCGTTCTTGCGATTGAAACCCCTCTATCCCCTGCTTTATGCAGCATCCTGAAGCATGCGGCCTTTGGGATTGGGTGTAGAATTTCTATAGTCGCATGTCGGATTTGAGTGATTCGCTGGCTTCAGGCCCTCTCACTGGAAACCTGGCCCGAGAAAACTTTGGAAAGAGTATTTATGACCGAAACATCGTCAAGCGAAGTCGGCGCGAACGCGGAATATGGAGCCGATTCGATCAAGGTCCTCAAGGGCCTTGATGCCGTGCGCAAACGGCCCGGCATGTATATCGGCGATACCGATGACGGTTCCGGCCTGCACCACATGGTCTATGAGGTCGTCGACAACGCCATCGATGAAGCGCTTGCCGGCCATGCCGATCTGGTGACGGTGACGCTGAACGCTGACGGATCGGTGACGGTGACGGATAACGGGCGCGGCATTCCAACCGACATCCATTCTTCCGAAGGCGTTTCCGCCGCTGAAGTCATCATGACCCAGCTGCATGCGGGGGGTAAATTCGACCAGAACTCCTATAAGGTTTCCGGTGGTCTGCACGGCGTCGGCGTCTCGGTGGTGAACGCGCTTTCCGTCTGGCTGAAGCTCAGAATTCGCCGCAATGGCAAGGTGCATGAAATCGGCTTCACCCATGGTGTCGCCGATGCGCCGCTTTCCGTCATTGGCGAATATGAAGGCCGCTCGGGCACGGAAGTGACCTTCCTGGCAAGCCCGCAGACCTTCACCATGACGGACTATGATTATGGAACGCTGGAGCATCGCCTGCGCGAACTCGCATTCCTGAATTCCGGCGTGCGCATTCTGCTGACAGACAAGCGCCATTCCGACGTCAAGCAGGAAGAGCTGCTGTATGATGGCGGTCTCGAAGCCTTCGTCCGTTATCTCGACCGCGCCAAGAAGCCGCTGGTTGACAAGCCAGTCGCCATCAAGGGTGAAAAGGACGGCATTACGGTTGAGGTCGCGCTGTGGTGGAACGACAGCTACCACGAGAATGTGCTCTGCTTCACCAACAACATTCCCCAGCGCGACGGCGGCACCCATATGGCCGGTTTCCGCGCGGCGCTGACCCGTCAGGTAACCTCCTATGCGGAAACCTCGGGCATACTGAAAAAGGAAAAGGTGAGCCTGCAGGGCGAGGACTGCCGTGAAGGTCTGACGGCCATTCTTTCCGTCAAGGTTCCCGACCCCAAATTTTCCTCGCAGACGAAAGACAAGCTCGTTTCGTCCGAAGTGCGTCCGGTCGTGGAAAGCCTTGTCAACGAAGCGCTCTCCACCTGGCTGGAAGAACATCCTTCCGACGCACGAATTCTGGTCGGCAAGGTGGTGGAAGCGGCGGTTGCCCGCGAAGCTGCCCGCAAGGCGCGCGAACTGACGCGCCGCAAGGGCGCTCTCGATATCGCCTCTTTGCCCGGCAAGCTTGCCGATTGCTCAGAGCGCGATCCGGCGAAATCCGAACTTTTCCTCGTCGAGGGTGACTCCGCTGGCGGTTCGGCCAAGCAGGGCCGCTCGCGCGAGACTCAGGCCATCCTGCCGCTGCGCGGCAAGATCCTCAATGTAGAACGCGCCCGTTTCGACAAGATGTTGTCCAGCCAGGAAATCGGCACGCTGATTACAGCGCTCGGCACCTCCATCGGCAAGGATGAGTTCAACGCCGACAAGCTGCGTTACCACAAGATCATCATCATGACGGATGCTGACGTCGACGGCGCTCACATCCGTACCCTGCTCTTGACCTTCTTCTTCCGCCAGATGCCGGAACTGATCGAGCGCGGCCATCTCTATATCGCCCAGCCGCCGCTTTATAAGGTCACGCGTGGCAAATCCGTGCAGTACCTCAAGGATGAGAAGGCGCTGGAAGAATACCTCATTTCGATGGGTCTTGAGGAAGCATCGCTGACCCTCGGCACCGGTGAGGTTCGCGTCGGCGCCGATCTTCGCGAAGTCATTCTCGATGCGCTGCGCATGCGTTCGCTGATCGACGGGCTTCATTCCCGTTACAGCCGCTCGATCGTGGAACAGGCGGCGATAGCCGGCGCGCTGAACCCCGAGCTTTCGGCCGATGCCGCCCGCGCCGAGGAGACCGTTGCTGAAGTGGCACGGCGTCTCGACATGATCGCGGAAGAAACCGAACGTGGCTGGTCCGGCACGGTGCTGCAGGATGGCGGCTTGCGCTTCGAGCGCATGGTGCGCGGCGTCAAGGAAGTCTCGACGCTGGATATGGGCCTGCTCGGTTCGGCCGATGCCCGCCATATCGATCAGCTCGCAGCTCGTATGCGCGATATCTACGCCACGCCGCCGGTCCTGCAACGCAAGGACGGCACGATGGAACTGGCCGGTCCGCGCGCGCTTCTGGATGCAATTTTTGCCGCTGGCCGCAAGGGTCTTTCCATGCAGCGTTATAAGGGTCTCGGCGAAATGAATGCCGAGCAGCTGTGGGAAACGACGCTTGACGCCAATGTTCGCTCGCTTCTCCAGGTCAAGGTCAACGACGCCACCGATGCCGACGGCCTGTTTGCCCGCCTGATGGGCGACGAAGTGGAGCCGCGTCGCGACTTCATCCAGGAAAACGCGCTTAGCGTCGCGAACCTCGATATCTAATCCTGTGGAGCGTTTCGCGGAACGATTCACGTGAAACGAAACTTTAACAAAAGGCCCGGTGGTCAATTCCGCCGGGCCTTTTGTCGTTCTGAGAACATCAATCAACCTTGCCGGTGAAGCGACCTTCGAAGGCCACATCCGAAAGCGGCAGACGCTTGCTCGGCACTTCCCGCTCCGCTAGATCATCAGGGAGAACGGACTTGTCGGTCAGCGTGCCGATGGCGACCGCGGCCTCAACCTTGTAGCCTTCCGGAATGTTCAGTTTTTCAACGATTTTATCCTTCAATATGCCACCCATGCCGTGCGCGTGGTAACCGAGCAGATGTGCCTGCATGGCAAGCGAAAACCAGGCGGCACCCGCATCAAAGGAATGGGTAGCGGATGGCTTTTTCTCGCCTTCACGCGAGATGTTGTGGTCGCGGGAAGTGACGAAGAGCAGCACGGAGGCATTTTTTGCCCAGCGCTGGTTTCCCTCCATCAGCAGTTCCACGAAGAGCGGCCAGTCTTCGCTATCCTTGTGCGCATAGACAAACCGCCATGGCTGATAGTTGGAGGCAGACGGCGCCCAGTGCGCGGCATCCAGAATGGTCATCAGATGCTCTTGCGGCATGGCGTGGCCATCGAAGGCGCGTGGAGACCAGCGATCGAGGAAGAGGGGATCGACGGGATATTCTGATTGCCGGGAATTACTGTTCGTCACGAGCCATGTCCTTATGATTGAAGGGAAGGAAAAGGTATTTTTCGAAACTTGGCTCAGTCAAGGGGTGACAAGTATGAATGCATCGTTCATATATGCATCACCTTGTCTGACAACCGGGAGAGAGTTCCATGAAATTGATGCGTATTGGCCAGCCCGGCCAGGAAAAACCAGCCATTCTCGACGCGGAAGGAAAAGTCCGCGATCTGTCCGCCCATGTCAAAGACATTGGCGGCGATGCCATTTCTCCAGAGGGCCTCAAGAAGATCGCCGCGATCGACCTCGGCACACTTCCGGTGCTGAACGAAGAGCGCATCGGCGCCTGCGTTGCCGGAACGGGAAAATTCATCTGCATCGGCCTCAATTTCTCCGACCACGCCGCCGAAACAGGTGCGACCGTACCGCCGGAACCGGTCATTTTCATGAAGGCGACCTCGGCCATTGTCGGTCCGAACGATAACGTCACCATTCCGCGCGGTTCTGAGAAGACCGACTGGGAAGTCGAGCTCGGCGTCGTCATCGGCAAGACCGCCAAATATGTCTCGGAAGCCGATGCTCTCGACTATGTCGCCGGTTATTGCGTTTCGCATGATGTTTCCGAGCGCGCCTTCCAGACGGAGCGCGCCGGTCAGTGGACCAAGGGCAAGTCCTGCGACACTTTCGGCCCCATCGGCCCCTGGCTGGTGACGAAGGACGAAATCACCGATCCGCAGAACCTCGGCATGTGGTTGAAGGTCAATGGCCAGACCATGCAGGATGGCTCCAGCAAAACCATGGTTTACGGCGTTGCCCACGTTGTCTCCTATCTCAGCCAGTTCATGTCGCTGCATCCCGGCGATGTCATTTCCACCGGCACTCCCCCCGGCGTCGGCATGGGTCAGAAGCCGCCGCGTTACCTGAAGGCTGGTGACGTCGTGGAACTCGGTATCGAGGGCCTCGGTTCCCAGAAGCAGACTTTCGTCGCCGATATCTGATCGCTACGGCGTTCAACGGAAAGTGAGGCGCTGGCGGGAAACCGCCGGCGCCTTAAATTTTGTGCACCTGCGAAAAGCTGCTATGGTTGAAAAAAAGAGCGTGATCGCGAGGGAGGCGTCATCAGTGTTCTACCACCTCTATGAAATGAACCATGCAGCCATGGCGCCGCTGCGCGCCGGTGCCGATATGATGCGCCAGGCCTGCAACAATCCTATGAACCCGCTTTCCAGCACGGCTTTCGGAAGAAGCCTCGATGCTGGCTTCGAGGTTTTCGAACGCCTGACGCGCCGTTATGTCAAACCGGAATTCGGACTTGCCACGACTATTGTCGATGGTGAGACCGTCGCCGTTGCCGAAGAGACCGTCTGGTCGCGTCCGTTCTGCAATCTCGTTCATTTCAAAAAAGAGGTCGATCCTGCCCGCCCGCCCGAGCCGAAGGTACTGCTGGTTGCGCCGATGTCCGGCCATTATGCCACATTGCTGCGCGGCACCGTGGAGGCCTTGCTGCCTTCGGCAGATATTTACATTACCGATTGGATCGATGCCCGCATGGTGCCGGTGAGTGATGGGACCTTCGATCTTGACGATTACATCAGTTATGTCATCGACATGCTGCGCGAGATCGGTCCAGGCGCGCATGTGGTCGCCGTCTGTCAACCGTCCGTGCCTGTTCTGGCCGCCGTTTCGCTTATGGAGGCCGATGGCGATAAATTTGCACCGGCATCCATGACGCTGATGGGCGGTCCTATCGATACGCGCATCAATCCCACAGCCGTCAATGGCCTGGCCACGGCGAAGCCAATCGAATGGTTCCGCGATAATGTCGTCATGCAGGTGCCGTGGCCCCAGCCCGCCTTCGGCCGCAATGTCTATCCCGGCTTTCTGCAACTCTCCGGTTTCATGTCGATGAACCTCGACAAGCACATGACGGCGCATAAGGATTTTTACCTCAACCTGATCAAGAATGACGGCGATTCCGCGGAAAAACACCGCGAATTTTACGATGAATATCTGGCCGTCATGGACCTGACGGCGGAATTCTATCTGCAGACGGTGGAAACCGTCTTCATCGACCATGCGCTTCCGAAGGGGAACATGCTGCATCGGGGTAGGGCGGTCGATCCCGCTGCTATTCGCAAGGTCGCATTGTTCACTGTCGAAGGGGAGAATGACGATATTTCCGGCGTTGGCCAGACGAAGGCGGCCCATGATCTCTGCCGTAACATCCCTGAAGATAAACGCGCACACTACATGCAACCGGATGTAGGGCATTACGGCGTCTTCAACGGTTCGCGCTTCCGCAAGGAAATAGTGCCGCGCATGCTGGATTTCATTGGCAAACACCAGACAGCCTAAGGCAAAACGGCAGGTGACGCCGCGCATTTGCGTGGCCAAGGGATGGACGAATCGGTTATGAAGGCTTCATGTTTTCGCTCCTCAGAAAGTCCCTGAAGTCGCCGGCGCCAAAGAAGATCGTGCCGAGCCAGCGCACCGTCGCGGTTGCGGGCCGGCAGGTGCCGATCACGGTCAGGGAAAACCCGCGGGCCACGCGCATCACCTTGCGCATCGAGCCGGGCGGCCGGGCGCTGAAGCTGACGATCCCGATGGGCCTGCATCACCGTCAGGTCGACGATTTTCTCGAAAGGCATCAGGGCTGGCTGGAGGGCAAGCTTCAGAAGTTCAGCCCTGATGACGGTCTGCGTCCCGGTGCGACCATCGATATCAGAGGCATCTCCCATCGCATCGAACACACCGGCAGCCTGAGGGGCCTGACCCACGTCGCGAAAGACGCTGATGGTGCGGCTGTTCTGAAAGTCAGCGGCGCGCCCGAGCATCTGAGACGGCGGATCGCGACTTTCCTGAAAAAGGAAGCAAAGGCTGATCTCGAACGGTTGGTTGCCATTCACGCCCGCGCCGCCGGCAGGCCGGTGCGATCCATCAGCATGAAGGATACACGCAGCCGCTGGGGCTCCTGTTCCCATGATGGAAACTTGAGTTTCTCCTGGCGCATCGTCATGGCCCCGGAAAGCGTCATCGATTATCTCGCAGCCCATGAGGTCGCGCATCTCCGGGAAATGAACCATGGCCCGAAATTCTGGGCGCTGTGCGAAAAACTCTGCCCGCACACCAATGAAGCCAAGGACTGGCTGAAACGCCACGGCTCCAAACTTCACGCCATCGATTTCGATTGAAACTGGCGGCGGGCATCGCCATCTGGATTCACGTGAAACATTCCATCAAAAAGGGATGCGATTTGGCTCGACTCTTGTCGCATTTCATGTCAGGTCGCGGGTATGAAACCGGATATCAAGATTTGCGGATTGAAGACACCGGAAACGCTGGAGCGCGCCATCAGGCGCGGTGCGTCCCATGTCGGTTTTATTTTCTTTGAAAAAAGCCCGCGCTACATCGAGCCGGATCTTGCCGGCAGGCTGGCCGAAGCCGCCCGTGGCGCCGCCAAGGTGGTTGCCGTCACCGTCGATGCCGACAATGATTATCTCGATGAAATTATCGATCTCGTAAGGCCGGACATTCTGCAACTGCATGGCAGCGAAAGCCCGGAGCGGCTGCTGAACATCAAGGCGCTTTACGGTCTGCCTGTCATGAAGGCGATTTCCATTCGCGATGCCGGTGATCTCGCCAAAATCGAGCCTTATATTGGCATTGCCGACCGTTTCCTGCTGGATGCCAAGGCGCCTGCCGGTTCCGACCTGCCGGGTGGAAACGGCATCTCGTTTGACTGGACGATTCTGCGCTCACTTGACGAAAGTGTAGATTACATGCTTTCCGGTGGGCTGAATAAGGACAATGTCGCCGAGGCTCTGGCGGAAACCAAGGCAGGCGGACTAGATTTGTCGTCCGGCGTCGAAAGCGCGCCGGGCGTCAAGGATTTGTCCATGATAGATGCGTTTTTTGATGTGGTGAATGATTGGTCGAAAGGCCCAAAGGGAGCTTGAAGTGAACGACGCGCCAACACCCAATTCTTTTCGCGCTGGTCCTGATGAGGACGGACGTTTTGGCATTTACGGAGGTCGCTTCGTTGCCGAAACGCTGATGCCGCTCATTCTGGATTTGCAGGCGGAATGGGATAAGGCCAAGACCGATCCCGCGTTTCAGGCGGAACTCAAGCATCTTGGCGCGCACTATACCGGCCGCCCGAGCCCGCTTTATTTTGCGGAGCGCCTGACGGCGGAACTTGGCGGCGCGAAGATTTATTTCAAGCGCGAAGAGCTGAACCACACGGGTTCGCACAAGATCAATAATTGCCTCGGCCAGATTCTGCTTGCCAAGCGCATGGGCAAGACCCGCATCATTGCCGAAACCGGTGCCGGCCAGCACGGCGTTGCCTCGGCAACCGTTGCGGCGCGCTTCGGCCTGCCTTGCGTCGTTTACATGGGCGCGACCGATGTCGCCCGTCAGGCCCCGAATGTGTTCCGCATGAAGCTTCTGGGTGCCGAGGTGAAGCCGGTCACGGCCGGTCATGGCACGCTCAAGGACGCCATGAACGAGGCCCTGCGCGACTGGGTCACCAATGTTGAAGATACCTATTACCTGATCGGCACCGCGGCCGGCCCGCATCCCTATCCGGAAATGGTCCGTGATTTCCAGGCGGTCATCGGCGAGGAAGCCAAGGCACAGATGCTGGAAGCGGAGGGCCGCCTGCCGGATATGGTCATCGCGGCCGTTGGCGGTGGATCGAACGCCATCGGCATCTTCCATCCTTTCCTCGATGACAAAAGCGTGCGCATCGTCGGCGTCGAAGCTGGGGGCAAAGGCCTGTCGGGCGAAGAACACTGTGCCTCGATCACGGCTGGCTCCCCCGGCGTGCTGCATGGCAACCGCACCTATCTGCTGCAGGATGAGGATGGCCAGATCAAGGAAGGCCATTCCATTTCCGCCGGCCTCGATTATCCCGGCATCGGCCCCGAGCACTCCTGGTTGAGTGATATCGGCCGCGTGGAATATGTGCCGATCATGGACCATGAGGCGCTGGACGCCTTCCAGATGCTGACCCGCCTTGAAGGTATCATCCCGGCTCTCGAGCCGAGCCATGCCTTGGCCGAGGTCATCAAGCGGGCGCCGAAGATGGGTAAGGATGAGATCATCCTGATGAACCTCTCCGGTCGCGGCGACAAGGATGTCCACACCGTCAGCAAGTTCCTTGGAATGGATGTATAAGATCATGACCGCACGTATGGACAAGCGCTTTGCCGATCTGCGCGCTGAAAACCGCCCGGCTCTGATTACCTATTTCATGGGCGGCGACCCGGATTTCGAAACCTCGCTCGGCATCATGAAGGCGCTGCCGGAAGCGGGCGCTGACGTCATCGAACTCGGCATGCCCTTTTCCGACCCGATGGCGGATGGCCCGGCCATTCAGCTGGCCGGCCAGCGCGCGCTGAAGGGCGGACAGACGCTGAAAACCACGCTCGATCTCGCCCGCGAATTCCGCAGGCAAGACGATGCAACGCCGATCGTGATGATGGGATACTATAATCCGATCTATATCTACGGTGTGGAGAAATTTCTGGACGACGCGCTCGCGGCTGGCGTCGATGGCCTGATCGTGGTCGATCTGCCGCCGGAAATGGACGATGAACTCTGCATCCCGGCACTCGCGCGCGGCATCAATTTCATCCGTCTGGCGACACCCACGACCGATGGCAAGCGCCTGCCTGCCGTCCTTAAAAATACCTCAGGTTTCGTCTATTATGTCTCGATGAACGGTATCACCGGTTCAGCACTTCCCGATCCCTCGTTGATCTCGGGCGCTGTCGGTCGTATCAAGGCGCATACGGAACTGCCGGTTTGTGTCGGTTTCGGTGTCAAGACGGCCGATCATGCAAAAGCGATCGGCACCGTGGCGGATGGCGTTGTGGTCGGTTCGGCCATCGTCAACCAGATTGCGGGCAGCCTGACCAAGGACGGGCAGGCGACCGCCGACACCGTGCCGGCCGTTACGACGCTGGTAAAAGGACTTTCAACGGGCGTGCGTGCATCGCGCCTTGCCGCTGCGGAATAAGCGCGCGGCCCAGTCAGGAGTAGACAGTTGAACTGGATCACCAATTACGTTCGGCCGCGGATCAATTCCATGCTTGGCCGCCGCCCGGAGGTTCCGGAGAACCTATGGATCAAGTGCCCGGAAACGGGCGAGATGGTCTTCCACAAGGATCTCGAGGACAACAAGTGGGTCATCCCGGCGTCCGGTTACCACATGAAGATGCCGGCCAAGGCACGCCTTGCCGATCTTTTCGATGATGGCGTCTATGAGGCCTTGGTCCAGCCGAAGGTCGCACAGGACCCCTTGAAGTTCCGCGATTCCAAAAAATACACCGACCGTCTGCGCGACAGCCGCACGAAGACCGAACAGGAAGATACGATCCTTGCCGGTGTGGGCCTCTTGAAAGGCCTGAAGATCGTCGCCGTCGTGCACGAATTCCAGTTCATGGGCGGATCGCTCGGCATTGCCGCCGGCGAAGCCATCGTCAAAGCCTTCGAGCGCGCCATTTCCGAGCGCTGCCCGCTGGTGATGTTCCCGGCCTCGGGCGGCGCGCGCATGCAGGAAGGCATTCTTTCGCTGATGCAGCTGCCACGTACCACGGTTGCCGTGAACATGCTGAAAGAAGCCGGCATGCCCTATATCGTGGTTCTGACGAACCCGACGACCGGCGGCGTCACGGCCTCCTACGCCATGCTGGGCGATGTGCATATCGCCGAGCCGGGCGCCGAGATTTGCTTCGCAGGCAAGCGTGTGATTGAGCAGACCATTCGCGAAAAACTTCCCGAAGGCTTCCAGACCTCGGAATATCTGCTTGAACACGGCATGGTGGACATGGTGATTGACCGCCGCGAAATCCCCGACACGCTCGCCAATATGCTCAAGATCATGACGAAGGCGCCTGCTGAGAAAGCAAATGCGGTCGTCCCGCTGGCCGCTTCGGCCTGAGGAAAAAAATATGTCGCCCGGAGGCATAAATTGCCTTCGGGATGATGCTATACGTTGCCTGATTTCATTTTTGGGGCGGCGGACAAATGGCAAGCAAAACGCCTGAAAGGCGAACGGAAGACATGACGAAGCCCGCGATCGGTGAGGCCGAAAAGATCATTGAAGAGCTGATGCAGCTCCACCCCAAGGGCTTTGATCTTTCACTCGACAGAATTTCCCGTCTTCTCGAAAAACTCGGCAATCCGCAAAACAGAATGCCGCCAGTGATCCACGTGGCGGGCACCAATGGCAAGGGCTCCGTCAGCGCCTTTTGCCGTGCCCTGCTCGAGACTGCAGGGCTCTCTGTCCACGTTCATACCTCGCCGCATCTGGTAAATTGGCACGAACGATACCGTATTGGCGTGGCGGGCGATAAAGGCCGTTACGTCGAAGACGAGATATTTGCGGATGCGCTGCGCCGCATTGAAGCTGCCAATGCTGGTCAGACAATCACGGTTTTCGAAATCCTGACTGCGGCTATGTTCGTGCTTTTTGCGGAACAGCCCGCCGATGCTGCGGTCGTTGAGGTTGGCTTGGGCGGCCGTTTCGATGCGACCAATGTCATCAATAACCCGGCGGTTTCCGTCATTATGCCAATCTCGCTTGATCACCAGGCTTATCTCGGCGACCGCGTGGAACTGATCGCTGCCGAAAAGGCCGGTATCATGAAAAAGGGCTCGCCTGTCGTCATTGGCCACCAGGAATATGACGCCGCACTAGACACGCTTGTCGCGACGGCCGAACGTATTGGTTGCCCGGTCTCCGTTTATGGGCAGGATTTTTCCGCCCATGAAGAATTCGGCCGCATGGTCTATCAGGATGAGTTCGGCCTGACGGATGCGCCGTTGCCAAGGCTTCCCGGCCGCCATCAGCTCGCCAATGCCGCCGCAGCGATCCGCGCTGTGAAGGCAGCCGGTTTTGAGGTGACGGAACGGATGATTGAAAAGGCCATGACCTCCGTGGAATGGCCCGGCCGTCTTCAGCGCATCCTGACCGGCAAAATCGCTGAAATGACCCCGAAGGATTCGGAAATCTGGATCGATGGCGGTCATAACCCCGGTGCGGGTGAAGTGATTGCCGAGGCCATGGCCGGCTTTGAGGAAAAGACGCCGCGCCCGCTCTTCATCATCGCGGGCATGATCAATACCAAGGATCCGGTGGGGTATTTCAAGGCTTTCGCCGATATAGCCGAATATGTCTTCACCGTGCCCATCGGCGGCACGGATGCGGCGATCGATCCCGTCGTGCTTGCCCATGCCGCTTTTGATGCCGGTCTGGTGGCAGCGCCCACATCGTCGCTGACGCATGCTCTGGAAGAGCTGTCGCGCCGTTTTAATGCCGAAGGACCAGCGCCGCGCATCCTGATCGGGGGCTCGCTTTATCTTGCCGGCAACGCGCTTGCCCTTAACGGCACGGTTCCCCAATAAAAAAAGCCCGGCAGCGATGCCGGGCTTTCTCATTCCATTGATATTGCTTATGCGGCGCCGGAAATCCAGGCTGAGAGCGCTGTCTTGGGGGCAGCGCCAACCTTGATGTCGGCCACTTCGCCGCCCTTGAACATGGCGAGCGTCGGGATGGAACGCACACCGAACTGGGCCGCGAGTTCCGGGTTTTCGTCGATGTTGAGCTTCGCGACCTTGACCTTGCCGGCCAACTCGGACGAAATTTCTTCAAGGCTCGGCGCAATCATCTTGCACGGGCCGCACCATTCAGCCCAGAAATCCACCACGACGGGTTCGGCGGATTCGAGGACTTCGGACTGGAAGTTGGCGGCATCGACTTTTACGGTAGCCATATCTGGCTCTCCTTTCAGTAAATCTTTTCCGCTATCGATGTGATGCGGGCGCGTCGAAATTTCAATGCCCCGGTATCTCACTTTGTCTTTATTGCGGCAAGTGCCTCCGCCATGGCATCGTCACCAACCCGCACGAAAGCGGCATTTTCCGTATAGATCAGCGCGCAGACAAATTCCTTGCCGGGATAAAGCGGTGCAAGAATTTCGCGATAGATCGCAAGCTGCGCGGTGTGGGAGAAAGGTATCTCGCGTGACGTGCGCGGCGGAACCCGGTTTGTCTTGTAGTCGACCAGAATGACCCGATCACCGTCTACCGCCAGCCTGTCGATGCGGCCGGAGACGGCATAGTGCTGCCGGCCGAGGGTCATCGTGCCCATGATCGACACTTCCGCACGGCTGTTGGCGGAAAAGGCCGGCTGCACCGCCGGTTCGGAGAGAACCCGCAAAACCGCCTGGATCAAATGTTCGCGCTCACTGGCAGGCCAGAAACGCGCTGCACGTTCGGCATAACGTCGGGCTGCCTCTTCCCGCTCGCTTTCCGCAAAATCCGGCAGGGCTTGCAGCATGCGATGCACCAGCTTGCCCCTTTGCAGGGCAAGGCTGGAAGCTTCCGTTTTTTCCCCGAACAGTGGTGAACGCACGGCCAGATCGTCCGCGCCGTCATCAATGATGGTGCCCGCACCCGATGGGCTGAGCGGCCTTGGCAGGGAGGGCAGGGCAGGCAGGGGTGCAAGAAGGCCTAGCGGAAGCTTGTGGTCTTCTTCCTGCTGGGTTTCCGCCGGCTTCTGCGGCGCAGGTGCCTGGCGTGCTTCAGACTTGCGCCAGACAAGCCCCTGCCATTCCTCGCCATCGGCACTGAACAGTTGCGGCTGGCAATGATCCTGATTCTCCGCAAGCGCCGCCTTGACGATGGCGTGCCAACATTCAGGGTTTTCTTTCTGGCCGCGATAACCACAGACGACAAGATGATCGGCGGCGCGCGTCATCGCCACATAAAGCAGCCGTCGATATTCGTCTTCCGCTGCCGTTTTCAGGCGTTCTTCGTCCGAGCGAATGAGGTGGTTGGAAAAGCCGCTGCCGGGCAGCCAGACCGGGAAGGCGTCTTCAATCGCTTCCACGAAGCGCAGTTTCGGCACATGGCTGTGGTTGAAGGCTTTCGAGCCGCCATCCACCACAAAAACCACCGGTGCTTCCAGCCCCTTGGAGGCGTGCACGGTCATGATGCGCACTTCGCCGCGATCCTTGTCCTGCTCGCGCTTCACTTCCGGTGAATCGGTTTCCAGGACGGAAAGAAAGGCCTGAAGGCCGGGCAGGCCAGTTCTTTCGTAATCCAGCGCAAAGGACAGGAACTCGTCGAGAACGTCGCTCGCTTCGTTGCCAAGCCGTCCAAGGAATTTTTTGCGTCCGTCATGCAGGGTCAGAACAGCCGCGAAAAAATCATGCACTGTGGCGGTTTTCGACAGTGAAACAAAATGCCGAAGTTTGTCGGTGACGATGGATAAACGGCTGGTTTCTTGGCCCGAAAGGACTTGCAGCCTCTGCCACACGCTCTCCGTCTCGGATCGCGTGGCGGCGATCTCGAAGACATCGTCTTCCGTCAGGTTGAAGAGCGGGCTTTTCAGCAGCGCCGCCAGCGAAAGATCATCTTCCGGCAGCACCACGAACCGGCCAAGCGCCAGAAGGTCCTGTACGGCGATATGGTCGGTCAGACGGAGGCGGTCGGCACCGGCGACGGGAATGTTCTTGCGCCGCTTCAACTCGCGGGTCAGCGCGTTGACGAAGGCGGCGCGTTTTCTGACAAGCACGAGAATGTCGCCGGCCTCGATAGCGCGCTCCACGCCTTTTTCGATGATAGTTTCGTTTCCGATCATGTCGGCAATGCGCGCGGCGATACGGCGGGCGACGATCGTGGCCGGCGCGCTTTCCCGCAGCGCATCGAAGGGGGCCGTCCAGTCTTCTTCATCCTCTGTGGTTTCCGGCGCCACCATATCCCACACTTCAACGGTGCCGGGATGGCCGGCGCGGTTGGAACGATGTTCGACTGGCTCATTATCGGCACTGAGGCCGCTCGCATTTTGCGGGATCGAGAAGACCTGATCGACGGCGGCCAGCACATCTTCAGTGGAACGGAAGGAGAGCGGCAGGCGGATGCGATGAAAGGCCTGCTCCACCTGATCGACACGCCTTTGGGTCTCGTCGCGCTCCTGCGAGAACCGTTCCGGCCGGGCGCCCTGAAAGGAATAGATCGACTGTTTTTCGTCACCCACAGCAAACAGCGTCCGGCGTCCCATGCGGGCGCTTTCTCCGGTGAAGAAATCCGCCGCCAGCGACTGGATGATCGACCATTGCACCGGGCTGGTATCCTGCGCCTCGTCGACCAGAATATGGTCGATGCCCTGATCCAGCTTGTAATGCACCCACGCACCCGCCGTATCGCGGTTGAGCAGATTGGCGGCGCGCTCGATAAGGTCTTCGAAATCGAGTTGGCTGCGCTGCTTTTTCAGATCCTCGAAATCGCTGATCAACCGTTCGGCCAGCACAAGGGCGCTTTTTGTCGCCGCTAGCATGCGCACCAGACGATAGCGATTGCGGCAGGCCACGACATGGTCGCGCGCCAGCGTCAGCGCATCGACGAGATCAGGCGCGGATTTCTGCATGCCCTTGTTGATGACGTAGGCATCCGATTTCCTTTCGCCTTTGGCTGTCAGAAGCGCCGCTTCGATGAATTCCATCCGCCGCACCGGGTCCGACTGCCGTTTTGCCTCCCGGAGCGCATAAGCGACCTCTATGACGCGTGATCCTCCCACCTCGTCAGCAAGGGTTAGATACGTATCGAGCGCAAGGCCCGAGAGGCCGGGCAGAGGCCAGAAGGCGGCCGCAGCGGTTTCTTCGGTTTCCCCATCTGCGATCTGCATCGCCTGCCGCAACCGCGCATCAATGCCGCCCGACTGTTTGGCATCGAGCAGAAAGCCACGAAGGGCACTGCGATTGGCGATGATGGCGGAAAGCAGCGATTCCAGCCCGCTTTCGTCAGCCAGATCGAGCACGTAAGCGAGCGATTGCGCCAGCTCCTCGTCCCGCTCCGTCGAAACCGCCGTCAGAAGCGAACGGCGTGCTTCGGCGAGCAGCGTTGTTGCGGCGCGGTCGTCAAGAACGGAGAAATGGCCGGCGACATTGGCCTCCAGCGGGAACTGGTGCAGCAGGGCTTCGCAGAATGCGTGGATGGTCTGGATTTTCAGCCCGCCCGGTGTTTCCAGCGCCTTGGCGAACAGCCTGCGCGCTTCGGCAAGCTTGATGCGATCCGGTACCTTGCCTTCGATGGCGGCGATGCGGTCCTTGAGATCGGAATCCGGCAAAGTTGCCCATTCCGCCAGCCGGTCGAACACGCGGCTCGACATTTCCGATGCTGCGGCCTTGGTATAGGTGAGGCACAAAATCGCCGAGGGGCGGCACCCGGCCAGAAGCAGGCGAATGACGCGCTGGGTCAAAACATGGGTCTTGCCGGAGCCGGCATTGGCCGACACCCAGGCGGAACTTGCGGGATCGGAGGCAAGCCGCTGACGGGCACTGGTCCAGTCGATCCAGCTTTCAGGCGTATCGCCGGCGGGTCCGGCGTCAAACGGATCAATCGTCATCGCCGTCTCCCGGTTCCGCCGTCGACCACTCCGAAACCCGCGCGAGGTGGTCATATTCCCCGCCATAGGATTGCTGCTCTTCCGGCACCAGCCGTGAGGCGAAACCGTTTTCACCTTCGCGCAGCGAGCGCACGAATTTCGCGAGCTGGTCGATCGATTCCGTTGCCAGTTCGATAGCGGATTTCGGTGGTCTTTTGCCGCTTCGGCTGGAATGTTCGTTATTCACCTGATCGGCAAAAAATCGGTCTCCCGGTCGCAGGCGTACATAAATGAGGTTTTCGGGCGTGGGCGAACCCGTTTCGCGGAAGGCACCGCGCATCAGTGCCGCCGCTTCCAGCGCCAGCTGCGGGTCGAGCAGCGCGCGCGCCTGATTGACGGAAGGCGCAAGTCCTGTCTTGTAGTCGATAATATCCGCCTGACCGTTTGTCTTGATGTCGATGCGGTCGGCGATCCCAGTCAGCCTTATGCCCGCTTCGGCAATTTCCTGCCCGGCGCGAGCCTCGTAGAAGCTGTGGCGAATGGATGGATGACGTTCTTTTTCCCAATCGATGAAGGCGCGGGCCACCGCCGCAAAACGCGGACGCCAGATGACATCCACATGCACAGGCAGGTTTTCCGCGTCGAAACAGTCGTCGAGAATGCGTTGCATCGCCTCAAGCGAGGCCGGTGTGCCGGGAATATGCCCCTCACGGGAATAGCGCTCGATAATCCCGTGATAGAGCGTGCCGCGATCGGCGGCGTTCGGATCGCGATTGAAGGGGGCGAGCGGGTCCAGCTTCAGGATGCGCCGCGCATAGATTGAATAGGGATCGCGGCGCAGACGTCCCACTTCACTGAAGGAGTAGCTCTTCGGCTGCAGATCGGCCGGCGGTTTGGGGGCAGGGCGCTTTGCCGTTTCCTGATTGATGTTTTCATCCATCAGACCCGCCCAATGGCGATAGGTCTCGCCGCGCTTCCTCAGTTGTTCGGCGAAATTTTCGCCGCCCAGCGCCAGCAGCCGTTGCAGCCAGCGGGAGGCGACGGCCGGGGTGGAGCCCTGCCTCAGCGCCCGGGTGTAAAAGATTTGCCGGGTACCGTTCGCCATCTCGAAGTCATGCGCGAGCTGTCCGATGCGCCGTTCCGGCGGCTCCAGCCCGATGGCGGTCTTCATGCTGCGGGACAGGAACGGATTGTTCGCCGTCTGGCCGGGCCAGAGCCCTTCGTTGAGACCGCCGATGACGACGGTGTCGACGCTTTGCAGCCGTGCCTCCAGCGCGCCGAAGATGAAAATGCGCGGATGGCGCATGGATCGTGGCTTGATCGATTCGCCTGCCACCAGCGCTGCAAAAATATCGATCCATTGCGGCCCGTCGGCGTCGAGGATCTCGCCGCTCTCCATCAGTTCCGCAAACAGGCTTGAGAGCTTGTCTCCCGCTTCGCCGGACCATAATGCGGCCAGATCATTGCTGTCGTCGGCACAGATGGCCTCGATGACCCGGCCTGTCCGCCCGGCCCAATCGGAAAGCGGCAATTTATCGGTGAAGGCGCGGCCGGAGCGGTCACGACGAATGAAGGCGGAGCCGAGTGGCTCCGTGGCAATGGCGATCCGCCGCGCGAGATCACGGGCCGCATCGACACTTCCCTCCGGCAGCGCCACCCGCCATGCGGGCGGGTGCCGGTCATCACGCTGTGCAAGGAGTTGCGTATCGAGAACCACCTCGAGATTGCCTATCTCGGTTTCGACACGGCCGCCGCGCAGCGCGATCAGCTCCAGCGCTTTGGAGGCTCTGATAAAAGCATCGCCGGAAAGCCCGAAGCGGGCGAGGGGATGCTTTAGAAGCGAAATGATCGGCACCGGGTCTCCGGGCCTGAGAATGGCTTCCAGCGCGAGTTGCGTCAGTCCTGCCTGCGGCGTGGCCGAAAGCGGCGTACCGGCCGAATCGTCTGCCTCGATGCCAAAACGTTGCAACTCTGTCGCGACCCGCCGCGCCAGTCCGCGGTCGGGCGTTATCAGCGCCGCCTGAGAGGGTCGTTCAGGCCCCGGAGCCTCCAGCGCCAGCCGGAGCGCCACCGCGATGGCGGTTGCCTCTTCACGCTCATTGGCGGCCTCGATCAATGTGGCCGCCGCGAAGGCTTCGTCGAAAAAGCCGGGTTCCCTGTCTTCGCGCCAACGGTTCCAGTCGCTTGTGGATTTCGCGGGCGCGAGTGCGGTCGAAAACACCGCCGCCCGTTTTTCCAGATCACGATCAAGAGCGCCGATCTGAACCACCTCGTCCCTGAGCATGCCGAGCTTCTGCAGCAGCATATAAAGCCCATATTGCGAGTGCGTGCGGCTCGAAGGATCGGTGGGGTCCTCGGCAATCGCCTGCCATTGCTCTTCGGGCATGGCAAGATCGAGTCCCGGCAGCACGACCGTACCTTGCGGCAGGGCGGCAACGGCGGCGATGAGATCGGCGGCGGCCGGAATGGAGCCCGTGGAGCCCGCCACGATGATCGGCCCCGTGTCCGGCAAACTGGCAAGCCGGTCCGCTTCCGCTCGCAGGATGGCGTTGCGATGCCGGCCTGCGGAGGAACGGTTGAGTTCGGCAAGCCGCGCCGGCCAGAAGACGCTGGCGATCTTCAGGAAGTCCGCCGTCAGCTGCCACCATTGCGCATGTTCGCCGGTATCGAGATGCTGAAGCGTCTCCCAGTCCTTTTCTTCGGTATCCATGGCATCGATCACCTCGCCGAGCGCCCGCGCGAGCCAGATGGCATCCGCGGGGCTGGCAGGGGCGACGAGCGGTGAATCCGAATGGATCGCCCGGATGGCGTCAGGCAGGCTGTTGCGCCAGGCGAGTATGAGGCGTGCCAGTTCGATCAGCCGGCCGGTGCCGGAAATCGGCGGCGCCAGATCCATGATCTCAGGATTTTCGATATCGAAGAAACCGCTATCGTCATCCGTTTCACCAAGAGGCCGGATCAGCGGCAGAATGGCGGATCGGCCGCCCAGAAGATCGACGAATTCGGAGCGCAGCACGCGCGCAGAGCGCCGCGTCGGCACATAGATCGTCACGCTCGCAAGCGAAAGAGGATCGGTCGGATCATATCTATAGCCTGATGTCAGCCGCCCGTCACACAGCGTTTCCGCGAGCGTTTTGAGGAACGGTGTTCCCGCAGCGATCGTCAGGACGCGCTTTGCGTGATGGGTGAGCGTCATGCGAAACGTTTTTCCCTGAATTGCCGGATGATGCTTTCCGCATCGTCAATTGCATCAGGCGTTCCCACGGTAATCCAGTGGCCATCCAGCGACAGCCCGAAAAGCCGGTCTTTTTCAATGGCGCGGTCGAAATAGATATTGAGGTTGAAAGCGTCCGCCGGCGCATCGTCAAGCAGCCGCGAATCCATGGCGATGGCGCCGGCATAAACCACCGGGTTAGCGTCACCGTCGCGATAGCGAGCCAGCTTTCCGTCGTCGGCTAGGTCGAAATCCCTCTTGCCGTTGTGGCCGGTGGTGCGATCCATGTCGACACAGAGCAGGGCCATGTCCATGCGGGCCGTGTCAAAGAATTGCGCAAGCTTTCGCAGATTGCTGACGGCGTTCAATTGCTCGCCGATCCAGAAAAGATCGGCGTTCATGACAAAAACCGGGCCGGGCTTCAGAAGCTTCAGGCCCTTGGCCAGCCCGCCGCCGGAATTCATCAGCTCCGACCGTTCGTCGGAAATCAGGATTTCGGCGTCTGCGCGGTTTTCGAGATGGGCGATCATCTGTTCGGCATGGTGATGCACATTGACGACGATGGTTTCAGTCCCGGCTTCGACAAGGGCGTCGAGCGCGTAATCGATCATCGGCTTGCCGGCGATTTTCACAAGCGGCTTTGGGATCGTATCGGTGATCGGGCGCATCCGTGTGCCAAGCCCGGCGGCCAGCACCATCGCGTTTTTGATCGTCATCGTGGTCAACCGTCTTTCAGTTGTCGAATTCCATGCCCATGCGCAAGCACCAGTCCTTGAGCGGCGCGAGTTCCGGATGCGAAAGCGCTGCACTGAGATAACGGAACGTCCTCGGCATATGTTTCATATAACCGGGTTTCTTGTCCCGTTCCAACAGCCTCACCCAGATGCCTGCAAGCTTGCAGTTGCGCTGCGCCGACATGATGGCGAAAGCCTTGAGGAATGTGGTCTCATCGAAAGCGGGCGTCGCTTTTCTGCTATCGAGATAATGCGAAAGCAGGCGTGTCTGCAATTCGGGAGAGATGGTAACCCGCGCATCCTGCACGATGGAAGCGAGATCATAGGCGGTGGGGCCAATCATCGCATCCTGAAAATCGATCAGGCCGACCTGACGGATGCCGCTGTTCTGCGCCTGCCAGAGAATGTTCGGCGAATGGAAGTCACGCAGCAGAAGCCCCGTCTCGCAGCCGGCCAGCGCATCGATCAGGCCGTCCCAGATGGCGTAATAGTCCTGTTTCTCGCCATCGGTAAGCGCTCCGCCGCGTTTATGGGGCAGATACCATTCCACCAGCAGCGAGACTTCGATCTTCATCGCCTGCCGGTCGAAGGGAGGAATGTCGTAGGTGCTGCCATCGCGCATCGGCAGCAATGCCGGGGGTGGTGTCTGGTGAAGGGCGGCGAGACAGGCGACACTTTGAAGATAACGCTCTTCTATTGGTGTGCCGTCGGCAGCCAGCACGCCCTCCCGTCCGAGGTCCTCCAGCAGGAGAATGCCCTGATCGACATCCGCAGCCAAAATCTCCGGCGCGCAGAAGCCGCTGTCTCGCAGATAATCGCCGATCGCCACGAAGGAGCGGGCATCCTGGGCAAGATGGGCGATTTCCGCATAGGTCTTGCCATCCGCAACGATCGCGCCTCTCATGGGGCGGCGCCAGTCCATCAGAATAAGCTCGGGACCATCGGTGGAAATCGTCTCATAGGCGCGTGTGGAGGCATCGCCACTCAGAAAACGGCGGGTCGCATCGCCTCTACCACTTTTCGCCAGGAATTCACGAATGGCGAAAACACGGTCGAGCCGTGCTTTTTGTTGTGCGGGAGCCTCTATTACGGCCACGCGGCCTTCGCCCGAATGCGTCAGCCGCAGGGTGATCGTCTGCTCCGGCGGCAGAACCTCTGCGGCGATGTCAGGCCACTCGATCAGGCAGACGCCCTCCTCCAGCATCTCGTCAATGCCGAGTTCATCCAGCTCCGAAACATCCGAAAGCCGGTAGAGATCGAGATGGGCGACGGGGATTCGGGTGGCATAGGTCTGGATGATGGTGAAGGTGGGGCTTGGGACCTCAAGATCGGGTTCATCCGCCATCGCCCGGATGAAGGCACGGGCGAGCGTGGATTTGCCGGCGCCGAGATCACCGATCAGCGCCATGCAATCGCCGGGCTTCAGGGCCAAGGCGAGGTCTTCACCGAGCCTTATGGTGTCCTTTTCTCCCGCCAGCGAAATGGTGATTGGCAAGATCTCTCGGCTCATTCTGCGGCGATGGAGTGCGGCCGTGTGGCGGAGGGAATACGGCAGGTGACGATGGTGCCGTTGCCGGGGCGGCTGTCGATGCTGACGGTGCCATGATGCAGGCTGACGAAGCTTTCGACGATGGAAAGGCCAAGCCCCGCACCGGTCCGCCGTCCGCCATTGCCACGCGTCGCAAAGCGGTCAAACACCGTTTTCAGCATGTCTTCGGGAATGCCCGGCCCCTTATCCGCAACGGAGAATACGAAGTCGCCTTCGCTGCGCTGGCAGGAGAGCTGCACGGAGGAACCTTCGGGTGCGAAGTTGATCGCATTGGTCAGGAGCTTGATGAGAATCTGCTTCAGCCGCTGGTGGTCGGCCACCAGACTGCCGAGATGGGCAGGCGCGACGATCTCGAGCGAAATGCCGCTTTCCTGCAGCCGGTCGGCGATCTGCACCGAAACATCGTCGAGCAACTCGTTCAGATCATTATCCGAATAATTGAGCTGCATGATGCCTGCATCGACGGTCGCGAGATCGAGAATATCGTTGACGATGGTCAGGAGAACGGAGGACGAGGTGGAAATATGATCGAGATATTCCGCCTGCCGTTCCGTCAATTGGCCGATGCCGGGGGTCTTCAGGAGATCGGTGAAGCCGATTATATTGGTCAGTGGCGAGCGCAACTCGTAGGAAACATGCTGCACGAAATCGTTCTTCAGCTCGTCCGCCTTCAGAAGCGCGTCGTTCTTTTCCTTGAGCGCCCGCTCGGCGCGCACGCTGTCCGTCATGTTGACGAAGGTCAGCATTGTCTGCGCATCCGGCAGCGGAATGATCGCATAATCGAGCACGAGGCCGGAAAGCAGTTCCAGCGTTCCCTGCCGCGACGGCCGTTCGTCATCGAAGCTGGTGATGAACTGGCTGAAGGCGCGCCAGCCGTCCGGTCCGTCATAGGATTGGGCGCAGGCGGTTTCTATGGCGCGAATATGCGTGCCCGTTTCAGCCTGTTCAGCGGTTACACCCCAGAGGGCCCGGAATGCGGGGTTGGACAGGCGAATGCGCCCGTCTGCACCGAATACGGCGACACCTTCTGCCAGATGGTCGATGGTTTCGCCCTGCACCTTCACCAGGGTGTTGTAGCGCATCTGAAGATCGACCTGCTCGGTCAGGTTCTCGAAAACCCAGGTCGCGCCACCCTGCGGATGCGCGGTGGCGATGACCCGCAGGGTCTGGCCATTGGGCAGGTGCCAGAGATCCGTCTTGGTATCGAGCGAACGGTAGACGGAAAGCGCTGTCTCCTTCCAGTTCTTCCAGTTCAGCTGCTCCGGCAATTTGCCGGCGCTACGCAGCCTGTCCAGAAGTTCGGAATTATCAGGGCCCGACTCCAGGAAAACCAGATCGAAACCCCATAGGTTGGCAAAAGCCTGATTGTAGAATTGCAGCCGCTGCCGACCGTCGAAAATGGCGACGGGCGTCGCCAGATGATCGAGCGTTTCGGCGTGACTTTTCAAAACTCGCTTGAGTTCCTCGCTGATGGTTTCCGCTTCGGTGGCATCGATGGCGATACCGGCTGATCCGCCCGCCGTCTTGATGTCGACAACGTCGAAGAAGCTGCGGTTACCGGAAACGACTGTCGAAATGCGGTCGTGATAGGGCGATTCCGGCGTCGCGGCCGCGCGTATCTTCTGCCGGGTAACCGTGTTCAGAAGTTCGCGCTTTTCCTGAACCGCCTGCTCGGCATTTCGCGCATCTACTGCATGGGCATAAGCGTGGTTGACCCAGGTGAGTTCACCCTCGCCATTACGACGCCAGACGGGCTGTTCGATGGAATCGAGAAGTTCCTGAAATGTCGATACGGAGGCGAGCAGACGCTCGCGCTCGACCTGCAATTCAGCGAGTTCGGCGCGCAGATTGTTGAGGGCTATGAAACGCGCAAAGGCGTTTCCGCCGGAAACCCGGCCCTGAACTTCAATGACTTCGCCGCGCTGCGTCTCGATGGTCAGGTCGAAGCTCTGGGCGTGGCTGCGCAGTTTCTCGATGGATTTCTCAAGCTGGCTTGCGGATGCCGGCTTCAGCCAGCGGCCGAATGCCAGAAAATCCTGGTCCGCTTGCGGCACACCGGTCTCGGCTGGTAGCTGGCCCAGAAATTCCGGACGTTTGTCCGCACCGTCCCAGATGACAATGCGGCGGCTCTTGTCGGAAATCAGCGCCTCGTATTTCGCGATCTTGTGGTGGGACTGCGCAAGCGCCTGTCGGTATTCGCTGCTTTCCGCCTCGATATTACCGCGCTGGCGCACCAGCCAGACAACAGAAAACAGCGTTGCCGAAAGCATGCCGACGAAAAGCGAATAGGTGATGGTTTCTCCGGATGAGAACAGCCGCGCGCCGGTCTTTGCCACAAGGCCGTCCTGCGCCATCGCAACGGTTGTCGAGCCGGCGAGAACCGTGCCCGAAAGCAGGACAGGTAGCCTCGCAAAGCCTGTCTGAACCGCACTGACGACCAGCCGGCAACGCGCAAGAGCCGCACTCAATGCCACGCCCGCATGCGTGTTTTCAAGGCGTTGAACTGTCTGCTTGCGCAGATCCGAATTTTGAACCGTCATCCCCGGTCTGTCTCCGTCCTATGTGCCGCATCTTCGACAAGACATCCCATTTCGTCCCCGCCGCCCTTTGGCGTGTCCGAATCAAGTCTGCTGACAATACCGTCTTCATAAATCTGCGGGAAGTGAGCGCGCAAAAAAGATGCCGTGCGCTTTGTCAAGCGCACGGCATCTAGATATTGTGTAATTTCAGTGGATATTAACTATGAAATTAATATCTGTAGTGTTCCGCCTTGAACGGACCTTCCTTCGAGATGCCGATATAATCTGCCTGAAGGTCGGAAAGTTCGGTCAGGCGCACGCCAAGCTTCTCGAGATGAAGGCGCGCGACCTTCTCGTCGAGGTGCTTGGGAAGCACGTAAACTTCATTCTTGTATTCGCCCTGCTTGGTGAAGAGCTCAATCTGGCCCAGCACCTGGTTGGTGAAGGAGGCCGACATGACGAAGGACGGGTGACCGGTGGCGTTGCCGAGGTTCAGCAGGCGGCCTTCGGACAGAAGAATGATGCGGTTGCCCTTCGGGAACTCGATCATGTCGACCTGCGGCTTGATGTTCGTCCACTTCAGGTTACGCAGCGAGGCGACCTGAATTTCATTGTCGAAGTGGCCGATATTGCCGACGATCGCCATGTCCTTCATCTCGCGCATATGCTCGATGCGGATCACGTCCTTATTGCCTGTCGTGGTGATGAAGATGTCAGCGGAAGAGACGACGTCTTCCAGGCGAACGACCTCAAAACCGTCCATGGCGGCCTGAAGCGCGCAAATCGGGTCGATTTCGGTCACCTTCACGCGGGCGCCAGCGCCCTGCAACGAGGCTGCGGAACCCTTGCCAACGTCGCCATAACCGCAGACCACGGCAACCTTGCCGGCCATCATCACATCGGTCGCGCGGCGAATGCCGTCGACGAGAGATTCCTTGCAGCCATACTTGTTGTCGAACTTCGACTTGGTGACGCTGTCATTGACGTTGATCGCGGGGAAGGGCAGCAGGCCCTTCTTGCTGAGATCGTAGAGACGGTGAACGCCGGTCGTCGTTTCTTCGGTGACACCCTTCAGCGCGTCGCGCTGCTTGGTGAACCAGCCGGGCGAAGCCTTGAGGCGCTTGTTGATCTGCGCGAAGAGGATTTCCTCTTCTTCCGAACCGGGATTGGACAGAACGTCCTCACCGGCTTCGGCGCGTGCGCCGAGCAGGATGTACATGGTGGCGTCGCCGCCGTCATCGAGGATCATGTTAGAGAGACCGCCGTCGGTCCACTGGAAGATCTTGTCGGTATATTCCCAATATTCCGTCAGGCTTTCACCCTTGACGGCGAATACCGGAATGCCGGTTGCTGCAATGGCTGCCGCCGCATGGTCCTGCGTCGAGAAGATGTTGCAAGAGGCCCAGCGAATCTCCGCGCCCAGTTCCTTCAGCGTCTCGATGAGAACGCCGGTCTGGATCGTCATGTGAAGAGAACCGGTAATACGTGCGCCCTTCAGGGGCTTGCTTTCACCGAATTCCTTGCGGCAGGACATCAGGCCCGGCATTTCGGTTTCGGCGATGTCCAGCTCCTTGCGGCCGAATGCGGCAAGGTTGATATCGGCGACGATGTAGTCCTTCTCAAGGCTCATAAGGTTCTCCAGATCAGAAACGCCGCGCCTCACAGCCCGGCTTTTAAACGTAGCTGCGGTTTAGCAGGCCACGAACGATCTGGCAATGATGATATAAAGAAGTCTTTATGTCTTTATATGTGCCGGCTCAGGCTTCTTCGCCGAAGCGGTCGGCGACCAGCGCCTCCAGTGCTTCCAGCGCTTCTTTCGCCTGATTGCCGCTTGCCTCGACATAAACGCTGCAGCCGGGGCTGGCCGCCAGCATCATCAGGCCCATGATGGAGGTGCCGCCAACGGTCATGCCATCCTTGGAAACCGTGATCGTCGCGTCGAAACCTTCAACCATCTGTACGAATTTGGCAGAAGCCCGGGCGTGGAGACCGCGTTTATTGATGATCGGTAGTTCCCGGGAGAATGGCGACATGGGCTGACTTCTCACTTGCCGCTTAAAACGCGGCTGGCGACGTTGATATATTTGCGGCCGGCATCGGATGCATCCTGAAGTGCCTTGTCCATATTATCTTCGCTGCGAACGCCGGCAAGCTTGATCAGCATGGGAAGATTGACCCCTGCGATGACTTCGACATTGCCGTTATTCATGACGGAAATCGCAAGATTGGAGGGCGTGCCGCCGAACATGTCCGTCAGGATGATGACGCCGTTGCCGTCATTGGCGCGTGCAACAGCGTCGATGATATCCTGCCGGCGCTGATCCATGTCGTCTTCGGGACCGATACAAACCGTCTCGATCAATTTCTGGGGACCGACGACATGCTCCAACGCATGGCGAAACTCCTCAGCCAGCTTGCCATGGGTGACAAGCACTAGTCCGATCATGAAATGCTCCCTTGCACACGCACTCTCATTGCCGACTATCGCAACGCGGCAATCCTGTCCATCGGTGGGATTTCATCTTGATGAGGAAAATGCGAATCGCAAGCCTAAAATCGCCCGAATCATCGTCACTTCACATTCGTTTTAAAAAGATTCTGAGCAAGTGCAGCAAATTTTCCATAGGGCGTCAGGCTGGAAAGCGGAATGCGCAGAAGCCGGATATGCCCGCCGCAGGGCAGGGAAAACCTCTCGTCATCTTCGGGAAGTCTTGGATTTGTCCCTGAAAGAACTGTCGTGACGGCAAAATGTAGTGGAGCGCGCGCAACGCTTCTGATGGAAACGATGCCGCTGCCGCGCAATTCCAGCAGGCCGGCGATGGCGTCCGGCCGCTCGCCAATGATGTTGTCGCCATCGCGATACACGAAAATCTGATCGTCCGCGATCAGCGCCGCCGGCAATCCGCAGCGTTCGGCCTCCGTTAGAAAGCTGAAGGCAAGTTCGCTTTTGCCGCTGCCCGACGGTCCGACGAAAAGAATGCCGGTGTTTTGAACGGTGATGGCGGTGGCGTGCAGGTTGAAGCGTTCAGCGGTCATGGGTTTCGGCCGCCGGCAGCGACAGGGTGAAGCGCGCGCCGGAAATCACGCCATATTTGTCGACTACGTTCTCCGCCCGCAGACTGCCACCATGGGCTTCCGCGATCTGGCGGCTGATGGAAAGGCCAAGGCCGGAATTCTGTCCGAACCCTTCGCTCGCCGGCCGGTCTGTGTAGAAGCGCTCGAAAATCCGGTCGATGTCTTCTGCCTGAATGCCGGGCCCGTTGTCCTCCACCTGCACGATGCAACGATCCTTGTGACGGGAGAGGCGCACGGTGATGCGGCCGCTTTCCTCGGCAACGAAGGATCGCGCATTCTCGATGAGGTTGGTGACGATCTGACCGATACGCAGATCGTGACCATTCACCACGAAGGAGGTCTTTGCGCCCGCTTTCCGGTCGATGACATAGTCGATCGTCACACTTTTCTTCTTGGTGCTTATCTGGCGGGATATATCCACCAGACCCTTCATCAGCACATCGAGATCGAGCGGAGAGGCGTCGGCGCGCGCCAGTTCGGCATCGAGCCGCGACGCATCCGAAATGTCGCTGATCAGGCGGTCGAGACGGCGCACATCGTGGAAGATGATTTCGGTCAGGCGCTGTTTGGACTCTTCGGTCTTGGCGCGCGGCAGGGTTTCCACGGCGCTGCGCAGCGAGGTCAGCGGGTTCTTGAGCTCATGGCTGACATCGGCGGCGAAGCTTTCGATGGCGTCGATACGGTCGTAAAGCGCCGTCGTCATTTCACGCAATGCAATCGAAAGATTGCCAATCTCATCCTGACGCGCCGAGAAATCCGGTATTTCCTCGCGGGTTCTCGCCCCGCGGCGCACGCGGATTGCAGCCGCCGAAAGCCGCCGAAGCGGCGTGGCGATGGTGGAGGAGAGGAGCAGCGACAGGACGATATTGACCAGCGTCGCGATGCCGAAGACGCGCATGATGGCAAGGCGCTCCGCATGCACGATCTTGTCGATGTCGCCCGCTTGCGTAGAAAGCAGCAGAACGCCGAGCACGGCCCGGAAGCGCTGCACCGGTACGGCCACGGAAACAATCAGCTCGCCCTTTTCCGTGACACGCACGACCGCGCCGCGCACGCCGGTCAACGCATTCATCACTTCGGGATAGATCGAACCGTCGCCGCCGGGCGCTTCCTTATATTGCGGCAGGCTGCTCGGCTGCAGCATGCGGTTGAACATGCTGGTGAACCAGTCGCCCCAGCTTTGCGTCTCCGGTGTTACCGGCGGCAGGTCGAAACGCAGCACCTGACCGCGCGAATAAAGATGACGGGAATCGAGCAGGAGGTTGGCGTCGGCATCGAACAGCCGCGCACGGGTGCGCGTCGGCGAAATCAGCCGCCGCAGCACAGGTGCGACCCGCTCCGGATTGATCGGGAAACTCAAGTCCTCGTCATTGGGGGCAGGGGTGATGCTCTGCCCCGCCTGCAATTCGAGCAGCTTTTCCGGATTGATGGTGATCGAGTTGGTATCGACCGAGGCGGAAGCGGAGACAGCGCCGGCGATGATCTCGCCCTGCGTCAACAGGCTTTCCACGCGCGCGTCGATCAGCCCCTCGCGGAACTGGTTGAGATAGAGAATGCCGCCGACCAGAACCACCGTCGCCGCGACGTTGAAAAAAAGGATGCGGCGCGTGAGGCTGGAAAACACCGCATTGCCGAAGATGCGCCGGATGATCGTCAACGGATGGATACGATGGCGGCGTTCGCTGCCGCGTTCTTCGGCATCGTCACTGTCCGAGACGGTTTCCGGCGTTTTCTTCAACACGTATTCAAGTCCTCACCGCCGCTTATCGGGCGGTCCCTTCTGCGTGAGTCGGCTCTTCAAGCCGCTTCGCGGAAGCGATATCCTACGCCATAAAGCGTTTCAATCATATCGAAGTCGCCATCGACCAGTTTGAACTTCTTGCGAAGGCGCTTGATATGGCTGTCGATGGTGCGGTCGTCCACATAGACCTGTTCGTCATAGGCGGCATCCATCAGCGCGTCGCGGCTTTTCACCACGCCCGGTCGCTGCGCCAGCGAATGCAGGATGAGGAATTCGGTGACCGTCAGCGTCACCGGCTCACCCTTCCAGGTGCAGGTGTGGCGTTCCTGGTCCATGGCGAGCTGCCCGCGCTCCAGCGTGCGCGCCTGCTGATCGGCGGTCGGCTTCAGCACGCTGCCGGTTGCAGCAGACGCTTCGCGGCTGCTGGCGCGGCGCAGGATGGCTTTGACGCGTTCCACCAGAAGACGCTGCGAGAAGGGTTTCGTGATGAAGTCGTCCGCGCCCATCTTCAGGCCGAACAATTCGTCGATCTCTTCATCCTTGGAGGTGAGGAAGATAACCGGCAGATCCGACTTCTGGCGAAGACGCCGCAGAAGCTCCATGCCGTCCATGCGTGGCATCTTAATATCGAAAATGGCGAGCTGCGGCGGGCGGGCGATCAGCCCGTCAAGCGCGGAGGCGCCGTCCGTATACGTTTCGACCCGGTAGCCTTCGGCTTCGAGCGCGATCGATACCGAAGTCAGAATATTCCGGTCGTCGTCGACAAGCGCGATCGTCTGCATGTAGTTGGTCTCCATCGTCATTTTCTCGTAACTCCCGACATTCACCCAGCCAAGGTTGTGCGCCGCGAGCCACTCTCTTGAGTATAAAGGTGGAACAAATTGTGGCAAAGGAAAACTCGCCCCGAAATCGCCAGTGAGGCGGGAGCGGATTTTGCAAAAAGGCCGCAGCTGGATTTTAATGCGTCTTCAACCGATTTAAAAAGAAATAAAATCTTTTAAATCGATTAATATATTGAAATCACTAAGTTTTTTAAAGTCAGGCTCTTGCGTTTCCAAAAGCTGCCACGTATTTTCCGTGAAAATTTCAACGGCCTTATCGTCATTTACAAGGAACGCGTCATGAACGAGCTTGGGGTTCATAATCCTGCCAATGGAGTTGCGGAACTCGGACTGGGCGAGGCCTCCCGCGTCTTTTATAACCTCAACGAGAGCGAATTATACGAACACGCTATCCGCAACGGTGAAGCCGAACTGACCATCGATGGTGCGCTGCGTGCCGTCACCGGCCAGCATACGGGCCGCTCGCCCAAGGACAAATTCGTCGTTCGTGATGCTTCCACGGAAAACACAATCTGGTGGGACAACAACAAGCCGCTGTCGCCGGAAAATTTCGAGCTGCTGCGTCAGGACATGCTGGCCCATGCCGCCGGCAAGACGCTTTACGTGCAGGACCTGATCGGCGGCGCCGATGAGGAAAATGCGCTGCCGACCCGCGTCGTCACCGAGCTTGCCTGGCATTCGCTGTTCATCCGCAATCTGCTGATCCGGCCGAAGCGGGAGACGCTTTCGGGCTTCAGCCAGAAGCTCACCATCATCAACCTGCCAAGCTTCAAGGCTGATCCGGCCCGTCACGGCGTTCGCACGGAAACGGTCATCGCCTGCGATCTGACCAAGGGCCTCGTCCTCATCGGCGGCACCTCCTATGCCGGTGAAAACAAGAAGTCGGTTTTCACGGTGCTGAACTACCTGCTGCCGGCCAAAGGCGTGATGCCGATGCATTGCTCGGCCAATGTCGGTCCTGAGGGTGACTCCGCCGTGTTCTTCGGCCTCTCCGGCACCGGCAAGACCACGCTCTCCGCCGACCCGGCGCGCACGCTGATCGGCGATGACGAACATGGCTGGGGCGAACACGGCATCTTCAATTTCGAAGGCGGCTGCTACGCCAAGGCGATCAAGCTTTCGGCGGAAGCCGAGCCGGAAATCTATGCCGCGACCCGACGTTTCGGCACGGTTCTTGAGAACGTTGTGCTGGATGAAAATCGGGTTCCCGATTTCAACGACAATTCGCTGACGGAAAACACCCGCAGCGCCTATCCATTGCACTTCATTCCGAATGCGTCGGAAACGGGCATTGCCGGCCATCCGAAGACGATCATCATGCTGACGGCGGATGCCTTCGGTGTGCTGCCGCCGATCGCGCGTCTGACACCGGAACAGGCCATGTACCACTTCCTCTCCGGATACACCGCTAAGGTTGCCGGCACGGAAAAGGGCGTGACCGAGCCGGAAGCGACCTTCTCCACCTGCTTCGGCGCGCCTTTCATGCCGCGTCACCCAGCGGAATACGGCAACCTGCTGCGTGAACTGATCGGCAAGCACGGCGTTGATTGCTGGCTGGTCAACACCGGCTGGACCGGCGGTGCTTACGGCATCGGCAAGCGCATGCCCATCAAGGCGACCCGCGCGCTTCTGACCGCCGCACTGACCGGCGATCTGAAGAACGCACAGTTCCGCACCGATGCGAATTTCGGCTTCGCTGTCCCTCAGTCGCTTGATGGCGTCGACAGCGCAATCCTCGATCCGCGTTCCACCTGGGCCGATGGCGCAGCTTACGACGCGCAAGCGAAGAAGCTGGTGTCGATGTTCGTCACGAACTTCACCAAGTTCGAAGATCATGTCGACAGCAAGGTGCGCGACGCAGCGCCGGGCCTTTTGCTCGCGGCTGAATAATAAAGCCTCATTTGTGAGGAGGAGCGGACCCGGCCTTGTGCCGGGTTCTTTCGTTTGCTCCGCTGTTTTCATTTTTCGCGATCTGTGGCATCACCGGCGCGGAGAGAAAACATGGCCAGCGACCCGCTTTACATCAATAACCGCATCACCATTGCCGGCTGGGAACTGACGGAGCAATTCGTGCTGGCCGGCGGGCCGGGCGGCCAGAACGTCAACAAGGTCTCGACGGCGGTTCAGCTGTTTTTCGACATTGCCAATTCGCCCTCCCTTCCGGATCGGGTAAAGACCAATGCACTGCGCCTCGGTGGCAGGCGTGTGTCGAAAGATGGTGTGCTGATGATGGAGGCAAGCCGGTTTCGCAGTCAGGAACGCAATCGCGAAGACGCCCGCGAGCGGCTGAAGGAAATGATTCTCGAAGCTGCCGCCCCTCCGCCGCCGGTGCGCAAGGCCACCAAGCCCACCAAGGGGTCGGTTGAGCGCCGCCTCAAGGCGAAGTCTGGCCGCTCCGATATCAAGAAAATGCGCGGCAAACCCTCGGGCGAATAAGGGCCAAATGTTTCGCCCTTGTCATAGAGCTTCAAATATCGTCTGGTAAGCCTCCCTACAACCAAGGAGGGTGCTATGGGTCTGTTCAATTTCATCAAGGAAGCGGGAAAGAAGCTCGGTATCGGCGGTGACGATGCCCCTGATGTCGAAGCTGTCAAGAAGGAACTCGCTTCCCACGATCTCGGCACGGACAAGGTTCAGGTCGAAGTGGTGGACGACAAGGTCGTTCTGAAGGGCGAAGTAGCCGATCAGTCGGTTTTCGAAAAGGCGGTCATCGCGGTCGGCAATACGCTCGGCATTTCCAAGGTCGAGGCTGGCGAGCTGAAAGTGACTGACGCGCCCGCGAAAGAACCCGTCTTCTACACGGTCAAGAAGGGCGACAATCTCTGGAAGATTGCGGAAGCCCAGTATGGCAAGGCAAATGGCGCGAAGAACAACATCATCTTCGAAGCCAACAAGCCGATGCTGACGCATCCCGACAAGATTTATCCCGGACAGGTCCTGCGTATTCCTGAGCTTGCATAATAGCGGATTTTAACCGCCGAAGGTGCCGCCATGCGCGGCATCTTCACAGCTTGCGAAGCGCTACCGTGTCGATCAGGTGGTTCTTGCCCTTGCGAAGGATGAGATCGGCGCGCGGGCGCGTCGGCACGATGTTCTGGCGCAGGTTCTTCAGGTTGATGTTCTGCCAGAGCCCTTCGGCAATGCTGAGCGCTGCCTCTTCGCTGATCGACGCATAACGGTTGAAGAATGAATTCGGGTCGCGGAAGGCAGTCTGTCTCAGATTCATGAACCGGTTCACATACCAGTTGTGAATGAAGTCCTCGTCGGCATCGATATAAATCGAAAAATCGAAAAAGTCGGAAACGATCGGCACGATCCGCCCACCCGCCGGCAGGTCGCGCGATTGCAGTACGTTGATGCCTTCGAAGATCAGGATATCCGGCTGGTCTATGACAGTGAATTCGTTCGGCAGAACGTCGTAGGTCAGGTGCGAATAACGCGGCGCCTTCACATTCGGCTGGCCCGCCTTTATCGCCGATAGGAAACGCAGGAGCGCGCCGATATCGTAACTTTCGGGAAAGCCCTTGCGCTCCATCAGGTTTTCCCGCCGCAGGACCTCGTTTGGATAGAGAAATCCATCAGTCGTGATGAGATCGACCTTCGGGCTGGAGGGCCAGCGGGCCAGAAGCTCCTTCAGTATACGCGCCGTTGTGGACTTGCCAACGGCCACCGATCCGGCAATGCCGATGACAAAGGGCGTCTTGTTGACGTCACCCATGTTGAGGAAGCGGTTGCGCTGTTCGAATAGCAGCTGCGAGGCTTCTACATGGGAGGACAACAGGCGCGATAGCGAGAGATAGATGCGCCGCACTTCATCCAGATCGATCGGATCATCAAGCGAACGTAGCCGTTTGACCTCGTCGGCGGAAAGGGTCAGTGGCGTATCGGCGCGAAACTTCGCCCATTCTTCCGAACTGAAGAAGTGGTATGGCGAATATTCATCCGGTCGGAAATGATCGAGTGTGCCTGGCATGCCTCTCTCCCCGCTGCCTGCCTCCACATTCATGATGTCGGCCTCGCCGCCTTTTCCGCAAGGCCGGTCTGCCCGGTCCGGCGCTCCAGTTCGGCAAAGACGTCACTCAAGGGAATCTCGGCGACCTTCAGCACCACCAGCAGATGGTAAAGCAGGTCGGCGGCCTCGTTCTTCAGCCCATCACGGTCTTTCGCGATGGCGGCGATGACGGCTTCCACGGCCTCTTCGCCGAGTTTTTTGGCGGCGCGTTCCTGACCGGCAGCAACCAGCTTGGCCGTCCAGGATTCATCAGGAGAGGCGGCGGCGCGTGTCGCGACGATACGCTCCAGATCGGAAAGGGAAAATGCGCTCATGGGGAAATCCTGCAATCAGTCGAGACGCATGGCGATACCATGCTCGGCCATGTAGTTCTTGGCTTGCCCGATCGAATAGGTGCCGAAGTGGAAGATGGAGGCTGCAAGCACCGCAGTTGCATGGCCATCGCGCACGCCCGCCACCAGATCGTCCAGAGTTCCAACGCCGCCCGAGGCGATGACGGGCACGCGAACCTGATCGGCAATGGTGCGTGTCAGGCCGATATCGTAACCGCTTTTGGTGCCGTCGCGATCCATCGAGGTTACAAGCAATTCGCCGGCGCCGCGTTCGACCATCTTGATGGCGAATTCGACGGCGTCGATCCCGGTCGGCTGGCGCCCGCCATGGGTGAAGATTTCCCAGCGACCTTCTTCTCCGTCCTTCGAAACGCGCTTGGCGTCGATGGAAACGACGATGCACTGGTTGCCAAATTTATCGGCCGCCTGCGCCACAAAATCCGGATCCTTGACGGCTGCGGAATTGATCGAGACCTTGTCGGCCCCGCACAGAAGCAGCTTGCGGATGTCGGCGACGCTGCGAACCCCGCCGCCAACGGTCAGCGGCATGAAGCAATGGTCGGCGGTACGCGAGACGACATCGAAGATCGTGTCACGATTATCCGAAGAGGCGGTAATGTCGAGGAAGCAGAGTTCGTCCGCTCCGGCCGCATCATAGGCTTTCGCCGCCTCGACGGGATCGCCAGCGTCGATCAGGTCGACAAAGTTCACGCCCTTGACGACACGACCGTCCTTCACATCCAGGCAGGGAATAACGCGGGCTTTGAGGGTCATACGTTTACCTCCTTTGCAGCCTTGATGAGGGCAAGCGCCTCGGCGGGGTCGATGCGGCCGTCGTAAAGCGCGCGGCCGGAAATCGCGCCCTCGAGCTTTGCGGCATCCGGCTGCAGCATGCGCTTGATGTCGTCGATGGAGGCAAGGCCGCCGGAGGCGATGACCGGGATGGAGACGGCACTCGCCAGTTCCAGCGTCGAGGCCCAGTTGATGCCGGCTAGAATGCCGTCACGATCGATATCGGTATAGATGATGGCGGCAACGCCAGCGCCTTCAAAACGTTTGGCAAGTTCGATGACACCGAGTTCGGAGGCTTCCGCCCAGCCTTCCACCGCCACCTTGCCGCCTTTGGCGTCGATGCCGACGGCGACCTGGCCGGGGAAACGTTTGCAAGCCTCAATGACCAGGACCGGATCGCGAACTGCCACCGTGCCGAGAATGACGCGCGCAAGACCACGGCTCAGCCAGGCCTCGATATGATCCAGCGTGCGGATGCCGCCGCCCAGCTGCACCGGGTTTTTCGTGGCTTTCAGAATGGCATCAACCGCTGCACCGTTGACTGTTTCACCAGCAAAGGCGCCGTTGAGATCAACCACATGCAGCCATTCAAAACCCTGATCCTCGAAGGCCTTGGCCTGTGCGCCGGGATCGGTATTGTAGACGGTTGCCTGGTCCATATCGCCGAGTTTCAGGCGAACGCACTCACCGTCTTTGAGATCGATTGCGGGGAAAAGAATCATGTCAGGGCTTCCAGCGCAGGAAATTGGAAATCAGGGCAAGGCCGAGCGTCTGGCTTTTTTCCGGGTGGAACTGCGCGCCCGCCATATTGTCGCGGCCGACGAAAGCCGTCATCGCGCCACCGTAATTGGTAGTGGCGATGACGTCTGCCGAATGCTTGGCCGCCAGATGATAGGAATGCACGAAATAGGCGTGCAACCCGTCAGCGCCTGTCTTGATGCCGTCGAACAGCGGGTGGGCGTGGCGGATTTCCAGCGTGTTCCAGCCGATCTGCGGAATCTTCAGGCCCGGATCGGACGGCGTCATTTCCACGACATCGCCTTCGATCCAGCCAAGGCCCTTGCTGACAGTCTTTTCCAGCCCGCGCGAGGACATGAGCTGCATGCCGACGCAGATGCCGAGGAAGGGATGGGCCTTTTTCTCCACGGCTTCGATGAGTGCGTCATGCATTCCGGGAACGGCGTCAAGACCGGCGCGGCAATCCGCATAGGCGCCGACACCCGGCAGCACGATGCGGTCCGCCGAGGCGACATGATCCGGCCTGTCGGTCAGGTCGATAGTTGCATCGATGCCGGCTTCGCGGGCGGCACGCTCGAAAGCTTTGGTGGCCGAACGCAGGTTGCCCGAACCGTAGTCGATAATCGCGACACGCATGTCAGCGCCTTCCATTCAAGTCGAAAAGAAACGATCCGGCGGGATCGTTGACGAAGTTTTTGCCGCCGCTCTTTTGCGGCGAAGGGGTCCAGACTGGCTGGGACAGCTGTTCTGTCACGCCAGGATTCTCGGATAGACCGGAGAAATATATGTCTTCGGCACTCGAAAGATCAGGGGCGGAAACGACTGACGCCAGCGTCCAGCCTTTGCGCATCAGGTGCCGGACGAGAAAATCGCGACCCTCCAACGCCGTGATAATCCCGATGGCAAAATTGCACAGAATGCCGATTGGTTCGAATCCGGCTAACATCGAGGCCTGCCCGGCCGCGACGAGGGCGATGACGACGATAGCCGCCGCCAGCCACAGCCGGTTAATCGCAAGCCATAACCATGGCGCAATGAGAGCCAGCCAGACGAAACGATCGGCAATGAAGTGGGTCGTCTTGTGGTTCCTGTCCGGCCCGTTGGGGGCTTCCAGAACGAGATAGCTTGTCATGGGCTTCCTGACGCTTTGGCGTCAGGCCAGCATACCCTTCGTCGAGGGAACGCGGCCTGCCTGCCGGGGGTCGATCTCGGTTGCCGTGCGAAGAACGCGGGCAACGGCCTTGAAGCACGTTTCGGCGATATGATGGTTGTTGGCGCCGTAATGGTTCAGGATATGCAGCGTAATGCCGGCATTCTGCGCGAGCGCCTGAAAGAACTCGCGCACCAGTTCGGTATCGAAGGTGCCGATCTTCGGCGCGGAGAAATTGACGTTCCACACAAGGAACGGCCTGCCGGAAATATCGACGGCGGCCTTGGTCATCGTTTCGTCCATGGCCAGATCGAGCGAGGCGTAACGGGTAATGCCACGCCGGTCGCCCAAGGCCTTGGCAATTGCCTGGCCGATGGCGATGCCGGTATCTTCCACGGTGTGGTGGTCATCGATATGCAGGTCGCCCTGAACTTCGATGTCCATGTCGATCAACGAATGGCGGCTCAGCTGGTCCAGCATATGGTCGAAAAATCCCACGCCGGTGGAAATTTTCGATTTGCCGGTGCCGTCGATATCCACACGGACCGAAACCGAGGTTTCGTTGGTCTTGCGGATAATCTCGCCTTTACGTTCTGCCATTTTGGCCGCTCCGTGAAAATATTGCCGTTCCTTATCAGCACGGGACACAAATATCCAGTTGTTCCATCGTCTTGGCTGACTTGCGGAAAACCCGGTGTGATCCCGATGATTGCAATCGGAAAAACCAGACTTACATAGAACCCGAAAAGGGCCGTAACCCGGCCCGTTAACCCCAGGCCCGGCAGGGCAGACAGGTGTTTGATGACAACAATCATTACAGTCAGAAAGGGCGGCAAGGTCGTCATGGCTGGCGACGGGCAGGTAAGCCTTGGCCAGACCGTCATGAAGGGCAATGCGCGCAAGGTTCGCCGCATCGGCAAGGGCGAAGTGATTGCCGGTTTTGCCGGCGCGACGGCGGATGCTTTTACGTTGCTCGACCGTCTCGAAAAGAAACTCGAGCAATATCCCGGCCAGCTGATGCGCGCCGCCGTGGAGCTCGCGAAGGACTGGCGCACGGATAAATATCTGCGCAATCTCGAAGCCATGATGCTGGTGGCCGATAAATCGACCACACTTGCCATTACCGGCAATGGGGACGTGCTGGAGCCGGAACACGGCGCGATCGCTATCGGTTCCGGTGGCAATTATGCCTTTGCCGCCGCACGCGCCATGATGGATACGGACAAATCGGCTGAAGAGGTGGCGCGCCAGTCGCTCGATATCGCCGCCGATATCTGCGTTTATACCAACCACAGTCTCGTCGTCGAAACCCTCGACGCCGAATAAGCAATTACTCACCAAGGGTCCTGTGGGCCGGGCCAAATGGCCGGCCGGAACAGGAAAGCCGAGAGGATAGAATGACCACTTTTTCTCCCCGGGAGATCGTCTCGGAACTCGACCGCCACATCATCGGTCAGCATGATGCGAAACGTGCGGTCGCGATTGCACTGCGCAACCGTTGGCGCCGCCAGCAGCTCGATGAGAGCCTGCGCGACGAAGTCATGCCGAAGAACATTTTGATGATCGGGCCGACCGGTGTCGGCAAGACGGAAATTTCCCGTCGCCTCGCCAAGTTGGCCGGTGCGCCTTTCATCAAGGTTGAAGCCACCAAATTCACCGAAGTAGGCTATGTCGGCCGCGATGTCGAGCAGATCATCCGTGATCTGGTCGAGATCGGCATTGGCCTTGTGCGCGAAAAGAAGCGCGCCGAAGTCCAGGCCAAGGCGCATCAGAGCGCCGAAGAGCGTGTGCTTGACGCACTGGTGGGCGCAACGGCATCGCCGGGCACCCGTGAGAACTTCCGCAAGAAGCTGCGCGACGGCGAATTGGACGACAAGGAAATCGATATCGAGGTGACGGATAGCGGCTCGGGCATGCCCGGTTTCGAAATTCCCGGCATGCCGGGCGCCAATATCGGCGTGCTCAACCTGTCGGAAATGTTCGGCAAGGCCATGGGCGGACGCACCAAGAAGGTGCGCACGACGGTGTCCAAATCCTATGCCGATCTTATCCGCGACGAATCCGACAAGCTGCTCGACAATGAAATGATCCAGCGCGAGGCGGTGAAATCGGTCGAAAATGACGGCATTGTCTTCCTTGACGAGATCGACAAGATCGCCGCCCGCGATGGCGGCATGGGCGCCGGCGTGTCCCGCGAAGGTGTGCAGCGCGATTTGCTGCCGCTTGTCGAAGGCACGACGGTTTCGACGAAATACGGGCCGGTGAAAACCGACCATGTTCTCTTCATCGCCTCGGGCGCCTTCCATGTGGCAAAGCCTTCGGACCTCCTTCCCGAACTTCAGGGCCGCCTGCCGATCCGCGTCGAGCTGAAGCCGCTGACGAAGGAGGATTTCCGCCGTATCCTGACCGAGACGGAAGCAAGCCTCATCCGCCAGTATAAGGCGCTGATGGCGACGGAAGAACTCGATCTCGATTTCACCGATGACGCCATCGATGCGCTGGCCGATGTGGCCGTTCATCTCAATTCGTCGGTCGAGAACATCGGCGCCCGCCGTTTGCAGACGGTCATGGAGCGTGTTCTGGACGAAATTTCCTTCAATGCGCCGGATCGCGGCGGTTCCGCCGTCAAGATCGATCAGGAATATGTCCGCAAGCATGTCGGCGATCTCGCCGCCGATACGGATTTGTCCCGTTATATTCTCTGAAGATTTCAGGGATCCAAGAAAGAAGAGTGCGGCCATATTTGCCGCACTCTTTTATTTTATCCGCCTTGTCTCGCATTCAGCCCGCATTTTGTTTATGGGAAGGGCTGCATTCCGGTTGGAACCGCTTTCGTGGAATGGTCCGGTTTTCCCAGCACCTTTCGCTGGCGGAAGCCGCAGGCTTGAGAAAAGGCATTCGCTCGTGCGCAAAACTCTTCTGGCATTTGCCGCTGCTTTGACGTTCACCGTCACCGCGTCTTCTTACGTCGAAGCCGCGACGGTCGTTCCGCCAGGCAATCGCAATGCCGAACAGCCCGGCGTTCCCGGCGCTTCTGCAAAAAGAACAAAAGCGTCCAACACCTCTTTCGAGCGCAAATACCAGAAGGTCATCGACCTCTTGTCCTCCGACAAAGCTCTAATCGCCAAGATCAAGTCGACGGCCGGGCGCTACGGCATCGATCCGATCCATATGATCGGCGCGATCGTTGGCGAACATACCTATAATGTCGACGCTTATGACCGACTGCAGTCCTATTACGTCAAGGCTGCTTCTTATGCGGGCAACAGCTTTCGTTTCGGCTACAAGGACGAAACCATCGCGCAGTTCCTCACGCATTCGCAATTTGCAAAATGCCAGTCGAAAAGGGATTCCTACAGCCTCTGGAACTGTCGGGAAGATGTCTGGGAAGACAACTTCCGCGGCAGGACGGTTGATGGCGTCGCCTACCCGAACAATCGCTTCAGCGCCGTGTTTTTCCAGCCCTTCTATGCCGGCCAGACCTTCGGCCTCGGTCAGATCAACCCGCTGACGGCGCTGATGTTGTCCGATATGGTGTCGAGAACGTCCGGCTATGAGAAGCTGGATGAGAACGACGCCGCTGCCGTCTATACCGCCATCATGGACCCTGACCGGTCGCTCGCTTTCATGGCGGCGTCCATCCGCAAGTCTATCGACGACTATAGATCGATTGCCGACATGGATATTTCGAAGAATCCGGGTGTGACCTCGACGCTTTATAATGTCGGCGGATCTCAGCAGCGCGCTACCATCCTTGCCCAGAAAAATCGCCAGCGCGCTTCAGGCGGGGAGCAGCCTCTGTTGCCGGAAGAAAATTATTATGGCTGGCTGGTGAATGACCGCATCAAGGATCTGCAGGCGCTTTTGTAGAAAAAGGCGACGATCGCCCACATTGTTTCCAAAATGGAAATAATATTTGGCTGTCCGCCGCAATTGACGAGCGACCGCCTCCGCGTCCAATCTGTGCCTTCAGAATAAAGGAGGCGCATGTGAGCCGCACGAATAAATTCGGTCTTTCCATCGATGACAGGCTTTATGCCTTTTTGACAGACGATGTTCTGCCAGGCACGGGTCTGGACAACGAAGCGTTCTTTGAAGGTTTTTCGACCATTGTTCACGAGCTTTCTCCGAAGAACCGCGAATTGCTTGCAAAGCGCGACGCCCTGCAGGAAAAGCTGGATGGCTGGTATCGGCAGAATGGCGCGCCGGCAGACTTTGACGCCTATGAGGGCTTTCTGAAGGACATCGGCTATCTGCTGCCGGAAGGCCCGGGCTTCCAGGTGGAAACCAGCAATGTCGACCCTGAAATAGCCGCCGTTGCCGGCCCGCAGCTCGTCGTTCCGGTCATGAATGCGCGCTATGCGCTGAATGCGGCCAATGCCCGCTGGGGTTCGCTTTATGATGCGCTTTACGGAACGGATGCCATTTCTGACGCCGACGGCGCGGAGAAGGGCAGGGGGTACAATCCGAAGCGCGGTGAAAAGGTCATTGCCTGGGCGCGAAATTTCCTCGATGAATCCGCTCCGCTGGAGACGGGAAGCTGGTCCGAGGTGACCGGTTTCAAGACCGAGGATGGCCTGTTGCAGCTTGCCATCGGCGACGCCAGGACTGGCCTCAAGGATGCAGCCCAGTTCAAGGGTTTCAGCGGCGAAGCGGCAAAGCCTGCAACGATCCTGCTCGGCAAGAATGGTTTGCACACCGAAATCGTCATCGATCCCACGACCGAAATCGGCAAGGGTGACAAGGCGGGAATCTCAGATGTCATTCTCGAATCCGCCCTCACGACCATCATGGATTGTGAGGATTCGGTTGCCGCCGTCGACGCCGAAGACAAGGTGCTGGTTTATGGCAACTGGCTTGGCCTGATGCGCGGCGACCTGACCGAAGAAGTATCAAAGGGCGGCAAGACCTTCACCCGCAGCCTAAACCCGGATCGCTATTACGCCGCTCCCAATGGCTCTGCGCTTACACTGCCGGGTCGGTCCCTGATGCTGGTGCGCAATGTCGGTCATCTCATGACCAATCCGGCGATCCTCGACAGGGAGGGCCGCGAGGTGCCGGAAGGCATCATGGATGCTGTCGTCACGGCGCTGATCGCCCTTTATGATGTCGGTCCATCCGGGCGGCGTCAGAATTCCCGCGCCGGCTCGATGTATGTCGTCAAGCCGAAGATGCACGGGCCGGAGGAAGTGGCCTTCGCCAACGAAATCTTCAGCCGGGTCGAACAGCTTGTCGGCATGGCGCCGAACACCATGAAAATGGGCATCATGGATGAGGAGCGCCGCACCACGGTCAACCTCAAGGAAAGCATCCGCGCCGCAAAGGATCGCGTCGTCTTCATCAATACGGGCTTTCTCGACCGCACGGGCGACGAAATCCACACCTCGATGGAAGCAGGTCCGATGATCCGCAAGGGCGATATGAAGCAGGCGGCGTGGATCGCCGCTTACGAGAACTGGAACGTTGATATCGGCCTCGAATGTGGCCTTTCCGGCCATGCGCAGATCGGCAAGGGCATGTGGGCCATGCCGGATCTGATGGCGGCCATGCTGGAGCAGAAGATCGCGCACCCCAAGGCTGGCGCCAACACCGCCTGGGTGCCTTCGCCGACGGCGGCGACTCTGCACGCCACGCACTATCACAAGGTCGATGTCGCTTCGGTGCAGGAGGGGTTGAAAAGCCGCGGCCGTGCAAAGCTCTCCGATATTCTGTCGGTGCCGGTCGCGCCGCGTCCCAACTGGACACCGGAAGAAATCCAGCGCGAACTCGACAACAATGCGCAGGGTATTCTGGGCTATGTCGTGCGCTGGGTCGATCAGGGCGTCGGCTGCTCCAAGGTGCCCGATATCAACGATATCGGGCTGATGGAGGACCGCGCCACGCTTCGAATTTCCGCGCAGCACATGGCGAACTGGCTGCGCCATGGTGTGGTGACAGAGGGGCAGATCGTCGAGACGATGAAGCGCATGGCTGCCGTGGTCGATACGCAGAATGCGGGTGATCCGGCCTATCTGCCGATGGCATCCGACTTCGATGGATCGGTGGCATTTCAGGCGGCTGTCGAACTGGTGCTGAAGGGTCGCGAACAGCCTAATGGTTACACCGAACCTGTTCTGCACCGCCGTCGCCTGGAACTGAAGGCCAAACAGGCAGCCTGAAACCGTCAGCAGTCCTGAGAAACAAAAAAGCCGCCGGGGATATCCACGGCGGCTTTTTCTTATCCGGTATCTGATCTTTACTGGATCACGACCACTTTCGTGCTGCGTCCGGGACGGACGCGGCTGTAGAGGTCGATCACATCCTGATTGATCATGCGGATGCAGCCGGAAGAGGCCGCGGTGCCGATAGAAGCCCACTCGGGCGAACCATGGATGCGGAACAGCGTGTCCTGTCCCTTTTCGTTGAAGAGATACATGGCGCGCGCGCCGAGCGGGTTGGAAAGGCCCGGGCCCATGCCGGCCTCGACATATTTCGCCACTTCCGGCTTGCGGTCGGCCATTTCCTTCGGCGGATGCCACATCGGCCATTCCTGCTTCCAAGCGACATAGGCTTCACCGGCCCAGGCAAAACCCGCCTTGCCGACGCCGATGCCGTAACGAACCGCACGGTTGCCGGACAGGATGTAATAGAGGTAGCGATCGCGCGTATTGACGATGATGGTGCCAGGGCGCTCCGAAGTCTGGAATTCGACGATCTGGCGACGGTACTTCTCATTCACGCGATTGATCGGAATGGCCGGCAGCGCATAGCCCGCATCGGTCACGGGACCGTACACATCGTTGAAGATCTGGACCGTTTCGACCTTCGCCGGAACGGGATCGGCAACCGGTACTGACGCTGCGATCTTGCCGGAGGTCGGAGTGGAGGATTGGGAGGTTGTTTCGGCGCAGCCGGCCAGAGCCAGTGCTGCCGTCAGACCGAGTGCGGTCAATGGGGTACGGATGCGCATGTTGTTCTCGCGGAAAATTCGCCAAATTGTGCGAAGGAGTAGGCTTAATTGGATAAATCGGTTATTTTCCATTCAGCCGCTCTTGGCAAGCCGTTGCGCCGCCGCGAGGTGGTTGCGCCTTTAAAATTGCCGGTTGATTGCCTTTTTTGCAACAATGGGCCAAACGCTTCAGCAGCCTTTATCCATGACTATTCTTTCCGTTACCAACAATAATCCGTTAATCGACGGCCGCCAGTCGGACAAGGCGATGCTGGTGCGCCGCGGCGTTCAGGTGCTTCTGCACGAAATGCGCCATTCGGTGCTGCCGGAGTTGCCGCTTGCAAGCGGGCGACGGGCCGATCTCATCAGTCTGTCGGTCAAGGGTGAAATCTGGATCATCGAAATCAAATCCTCCATCGAGGATTTCCGTGTGGATCGCAAATGGCCGGACTATCGCCTGCATTGCGACCGACTGTTCTTCGCCACCCATCCAGAGGTTCCGACCGATATATTCCCGGAGGAATGCGGGCTGATCCTGTCGGATGGATATGGTGCCCACGTGCTGCGCGATGCGCCGGAACATAAATTGCCGCCGGCGACCCGCAAATCGGTGATGTTGGATTTTTCGAGAACCGCTGCGACCCGGCTGATGCTGGCGGAATGGACAACCGGGCGCAGCTTCGGCGAATAATACCGTTACTTTGGCGCGCGTTTCGCGAGAATGCGCTGCAAGGTGCGCCGGTGCATGTTGAGCCGGCGCGCTGTTTCCGAAACGTTTCGCTCGCACATTTCATAAACGCGCTGAATATGCTCCCACCGAACCCGGTCTGCCGACATGGGGTTTTCGGGAACTTCGGTCTTTTCACCCTTGCGCTGCGTCAGCGCATTGAACACATCGTCCGCATCGGCGGGCTTTGCCAGATAGTCCAGCGCTCCGAGTTTCACGGCGGTAACGGCGGTTGCAATATTGCCATAGCCGGTCAGAACCACGATCTGCGTATCGTCCCGGTTCTGCCTGATCGCCTCGATGACTTCCAGACCGTTGCCATCCGCAAGCCTCAGATCGACCACCGCATACTTCGGCGGCGCAGCCCTGGAGCGGGCAATGCCGTCGCTCACCGTCTCGGCCGTATCGACGGCAAAGCCGCGTGTTTCCATTGCCCGGGCAAGCCGGCGCAAAAACGGGCCGTCATCATCGACAATCAGCAGCGATCTGTCGGGTCCGATCGGATCGCCGTCGTCCGTTGGCGCGCTGGTAGAGTTGTTCTCGTCGTCTGTCTTCATGTTTGCGGCCTTCCGGCAACTTCGTCGGGTTTGTTTTCTTCTTCTTATCGCCGCTTCAACGTGGATGGTAAAGTCAACGGCTTCTTTTATCGTCCATAAGCGCTCGAGGCCAGACGATTGTCACCCTTGCTCCCTTTTCGCTTGTGCCACGATTTTCAAAAGTGACACTGGCGCCGGAGCGCTCCAGCAGGGTCTTGGCGATGAAAAGCCCAAGCCCGAGCCCGCCCGCCCGTGTGTCGTTGTGACGTTCGGTCACATAGGGTTCGCCGATGCGCGCAAGCACGTCATGGGCGTAACCCGGCCCGTCGTCTTCAATGATGACGGCGACGTTCTGCTGATCGTAATCTACGGTTACGGTCACCTTTTCCCGCGCATAATCCACGCCGTTTTCAATGAGGTTGCCAAGACCGTAGATGATACCGGCATTGCGGATACCGACAGGTTCGTCGGCGCGATTGTTCTTTTCAACGAGTTCGAGGCGGATGCCGAATTCCCGGTGCGGCGCCATCACCTCCTCGATCAGCGAGGAGAGCGGCAGGCGGCGCATATGTTCTTCGTTGTCGGTGGAAAGAGAGGTGAGCCGGCGCAGAATATCGCGGCATCTTTCGCTCTGGCTGCGCAGCAGCGCTATATCTTCGCCAAATTTTTCGTCGTGTCCAAGTTCCCGCTCCATCTCCTTCGCGACAACGCTGATTGTTGCGAGCGGCGTGCCGAGCTCGTGCGCCGCCGCCGCCGCCAGCCCGTCCAGCTGCGAGAGATGTTTTTCCCGCTCCAGCACCAGCTCCGTTGCAGCCAGCGCATCCGCCAGCTGGTTTGCCTCATGCGAAACGCGATAGGCATAAAAGGCCGCAAAAGAGGTTGTGGCGATGATCGCGACCCAGGTGCCGACATGCAGCAGAAGCTGGATCGGCAAAACCTCGCCGGGATACCACGGAACCGGAAAGGGTGAAAAGGCGATTGCGGTCGAGCAGATGATGGCAAAGCCAAGAAGAATAAGCGAATGCCGTAACGGCTGGGAGGCAAACGCAATGATGACCTGCACGCAGATCAGCGGCGCGAAGGGATTGGAAAGTCCGCCGGTGATGTAAATGAGCGCCGTCAATTGCAGCAGGTCGAAGGCCAGAAGCAATGTCGCTTCCCAGGGCTCCAGACGATAGGTGGAGGGAAAACGAGCGGTGAGAAACAGATTTGCAAGAGCGAGCGCCGCAATCAATAGGCTGCAGGCCAAAAGCGGCAGGGGAAAATTGAATCCGAAGGCGACAAGCAGGATCGTCGCCGTCTGTCCCGCAACCGCCAGCCAGCGCAGCCAGACGATTGTCTGCAACCTTATCCTGCGGCTGGCGCGGCCGAGCCTCGTGGTTTCGATAGAATGGCCAGCCACCGTCATCTCCTTTACCCTGTCCCTCATCATCACGTTCCGCGCGGTTTCGCGCGGCTAGTCGGCAGGGCCGATGCCGGGTCCTCCGGCCATGGATGGCGTGGATAACGCCCGCGCATATCCGCCCGCACATCCTTCCAGGACCCCGACCAGAAGCCCGGAAGATCGCGTGTCGTCTGTATCGGCCTGTGCGCCGGCGAGGTCAATTCCAAGAGCAGCGGCAACCGCCCCTGCGCAATGGTCGGGTGAGCTCTCAAGCCGAAAAGTTCCTGCACGCGAATGGAAAGCGTCGGTTCGCTGGCGTCGTAACGGATGGGATGCCGCTGGCCCGTCGGTGCTTCGAAATGCGTCGGCGCCAACTTGGCGAGATCGCGCGCTACCTCATGCGGCACCAGAGACAGGATCCCTTCGGAGAGGCTGCCGGGTCGAATGTCCTGCAGGCTACGCGCGCCGTTCTGAAAAGGGACGAACCACTCTTCCAGCCGCGAAAGCAACGCCTCTTCGCTGACATCTGGCCAGGGCTCCCCGATACTGGCGTTCAGAAAACCGATCCTGTCGCGCAACTGCAGCGTCTCTTTCGAAAAAGGAAGGATGCCGATGCCGAATTCCCGAACGCCATTGGCGAGCGCCTGTGCCGCCTGTTCACCCTCGGGACGGGGGAGGGGTGTCTCATCGAGGATGATGGCGCCAAGCCGTGTCACCTTTCGCGCGCGGGCCTGGCCGCTCGCCTTGTCGAAAAGCAGCTGGTCCTGCTGAACGATGAGGTGCGGCATTCGCTCCTCCATATCGGTCCTGTCTATGCCTGCCGCGGCAAGGATGCGCGGCTGCGCCGCTCGTCCGGTAATATCGGCAACCACCAGCATTTTGCTCGCCGCCAGCCGTTCTGTCTCTGCAAGCTCTGCGCCACGCCCGTTGGCCATCACATACCGTCCCCGCGCGCCGCGCTGAAGCGCGATCCTGTCTGGATAAGCGTGCAGCAGCAGCGGACCGGCCCCGCTCGGCAATTCGGCTGCCGCCGTTTTGTCGCCGATCGCGTCAAACAGCCTCGATGCCAGCTTGCGCGCCGCCTGCGCCCTTTCGCTCCTGTCGGAAAGAAAGCGCCGCAGCCTTTCATCTAGATCGATGTCGTTTCCGCCGAGCCCCTGTTCCGTCAGCATGACGGCGAGCATCGCCGCCTTCTTCCCCGCGCCTTCGCTTGCCGCCGCAATCACCATGGCCGCCAGCCGTGGCGGCAACGAAAGGCCGCGCATCAGATGGCCGCGCTGCGTCAGCGCTCCGACTTTGTCGAGCGCGCCCAGATTTTTGAGAAGCGCCATCGATTCTTTAAGTGCGGCTTCCGGGGGCATATCCAGAAAGGCAAGAGAAGAGGGATCCTGAACACCCCAATGGGCGAGATCGAGCACAAGGCCGGCAAGATCGCTTGCCAGAATTTGCGGTGGCGTGAAGGCGTTGAGCGCCGCCGTCTGCCCCGGATGCCACAGGCGGATCGCAACACCGGGTTCCGTTCGCCCGGCGCGTCCCGCCCGCTGGTCGGCGGAAGCGCGCGACACCCGCAACGTCTCCAGCCTCGTGATTCCCGTTGCGGGCTCGAAGACAGGTAGTCGCTGCAATCCGCTGTCGATCACTACACGCACGCCATCGATGGTAATCGAGGTCTCCGCAATCGAGGTGGCAAGCACGATCTTGCGTCGTCCGGCCGGCGCCGGCTTTATCGCCGCATCCTGCTCCTTCTGCGAAAGGTTGCCGTAAAGCGGGATGATATCCGTATCTGCGGGAAAACGTCCCTCCAGCCGTACGGCCGTTCGGGTAATTTCCGACTGTCCCGGCAGAAAGGCGAGGATGGAGCCGTTTTCCGACCCATGGACCTCAGTGATCGCCTTGGTAACTTTCTCTTCAATCGGCACGCCCTGCCAACGATCCTCATAACGGACGTCGATTGGAAACGTCCGCCCAAGGCTCTGAATGATCGGGGCGTCTGCCATGAGCGTGCTGATGCGTTCGACATCGAGCGTGGCGGACATGACGAGGATACGCAGATCGTCGCGCAACCCACCCTGCACATCAAGCGCTAGCGCCAGTCCGAAATCGCCGTCGAGCGAACGCTCGTGAAACTCGTCGAAAATCACCGTCGAAACGCCGGCAAGTTCAGGATCGTCCAGGACCATGCGGGCAAACACGCCTTCGGTCACCACTTCGACGCGTGTTTTCGAGGAGATGCGATTGTCGAGCCGCATGCGGTAGCCGACGGTTTGCCCGACATCCTCGTGAAGCAGTTCGGCCATGCGCCCGGCTGCGGCACGCGCGGCGAGCCGGCGCGGTTCGAGAAGAATGATCTTGCCGTCACCCCGCCAGTCCTGCTGCAAAAGATGAAGCGGCACCAGCGTCGTTTTACCCGCGCCCGGTGGAGCCGAAAGAACTGCGCGCTTCGCCCCGGCCAGAGCCTCGGCGATATCGCCGAGAACGGCACTCACGGGAAGTTCGGGCAACTCGGCCTTTATAGGAACGGGCATTCTAGTCATGCAAACAGGCCTGCGGCTCTGGGGTGGTGTTTAAGCGTCTCATATGCCGTTTTCTAATGCACCGTCCCGCACTTTGACAGCCGTATGTAAGGAGCAGGCAAATGCTCCGTCGTTAAAGTCACGGTTCCTTGCGCGCTATTTGCAGTCAAGACCGGAGAAGCAGGCATTGGGCGCGTGGCGAAATGTCGGAAGCTTCCGTCTCTTTCGCTTGTTTTCGCTTCGCTTCACGAAACTACCTAATAAAATCAATAGTTTGATAAAAATGTCAGTTTTTTGACGATAGGTGTGTTGACTTGTTTGGTGAGGTTCTCTTATAAGTCCGCTCACTGAACGAGGGCGGCGGCGCTGCTGGCGACGAAGTCTTTCGTTCTAAGAAAATCAAGAAGATGAGCTGAATGCTTGTTTGTTT
>NZ_JAQKGN010000020.1:0-83889 GCF_027956555.1 Agrobacterium sp. ST15.16.055 | reverse complement strand
GATCTTTCGGGACCAGACTATCGAGCGTCACCATCTCGAGAGCGGTCTGTTCAGGAGCAGGTTTCTTCAACATGTCCCAATGAATCATAAACCCCCAGCTCACGCCAGGGGTTTGTCAGCAGTCTGACCGTCTGCCTCAGGGCAGGCGGTTTTTCTTTGCGAGATGGCCCCTTTCCCGTCCCCTAAAGCTGTTCCATCGCGGAAGGGTGGTTGGAAACCCTGGACCAGCGGCTGATGGACTCTTGCGCCAGCTGCGAAAGGGCAATGCCTCCGAAACGGGACAGCAGAATGTTTTCCGCCTCTTTCATGGCATCAAAAAGTGCTGCATTGACAGCCTGTTCGATAACGCAGTTCGGGTTGTCGCCAGCCAACCCGATCGAGAACAGTTCCGGCGCGCCAAGCGCCCGGTAAATATCGAGCAGCGTGATTTCGCTGAGCGGCCGCGCCAGCACCCACCCACCGCCATGGCCTTTTTCCGACGAGACATAACCATGCTCTCGCAAGCCCGCCATTGTCCTGCGCACCACCACCGGATTGGTCTGAAGCATCGCTGCGATGCTCTCGGAAGTCGCTGCACCCTTATGATTTTCCATATGGATCAGAATATGCAGCACCCGTGAAAGGCGCGTGTCGTGTCTCATTGTCCAAACCCGCTTGTTTACAACGACGCTATCACTTTCGATGTGACGTAACAATATAAGTTGCGTGACTATTGACTCCGAAAATCACGTAACAATATAAGTATCGTGAAACGAACGGGCACTTCCGCCTCCCTCCTGAAACGATGGGTGCATCATGAAATTCGACGTCATCATTATCGGCGGCAGCTATGCCGGCCTCTCAGCCGCCCTGCAGCTTGGACGCGCCAGAAAAAACATTCTGGTGGTGGACGCAGGTGAACGGAGAAACCGTTTCGCCAGCCATTCCCACGGTTTTCTCGGTCAGGATGGCAAGGCGCCGGGTGAAATTATCACCGAGGCGCGCCGCCAGATCGAACGCTACCCGACCATAGATTGGGCTGAGGGCAGGGTGACCGATGCCGAAGGCTCCTTCGGCGATTTTGTAATCGAGATCGATGGCGGCCGTCGTGAGACTGCGGACCGGCTCATCCTCGCTATGGGCGTCGCCGATGAATTGCCTGCAATTGCCGGGCTGAAAGAGCGTTGGGGCTCTTCGGTCTTCCATTGCCCCTATTGCCATGGTTACGAGCTCAATCAGGGAAAGATCGGCGTCATCGCCGCTTCACCTTTGGCCATTCACCACGCATTGATGCTGCCCGACTGGGGCGAGACGACCTTTTTCACCAACGGCGTCTTCGAGCCGGATGCGGACCAGAACGCATTGTTGTCAAAGCGCGGCGTGCGGGTGGAAACAACCCGCATCCGGGAAATTACGGGGCATGCGGATGTCGTTCTGGCGGATGGACGCAGCATCGCATTGGCTGGCCTTTTCACCCAGCCGAAATTGCGTATCGCCTCGAACTGGCTGGAAAAACTTGGCTGCGCTGTGGAGGAAGGGCCCATGGGATCAAGCATCGTGACAGACCCGATGAAACAGACCACCGCCCCCGGTATTTTCGCCTGCGGTGACGTGGCAAGGCCTGCCGGCTCGGTCGCCCTCGCGGTGGGAGACGGCGCCATGGCGGGTGCTGCGGCTCACCGGTCGATCCTGTTTCCGGAATGATCAATTCGAAACAAGGTTGAGCCAGCGTCCCGGCGGCATGCCAAAGGCATTTTTGAAGTGTCGGGTAAAATGCGCCTGATCCGCAAAACCGCAGGCAAATGCCGTTTCCGCAAGCCCCGCACCCGCACGCATCATGTCCTTGCATTTTTGCAGTCGGCGCATGATGAGATAGCGGTGCGGGCTTGTGCCGAACAGGAAACGAAAGTGCCGAAAGAGCGTGAAGCGGTCGAGCCCACTTATCCGTTCCAGCTCTTCAGAGCCGACGGTGCCGGCGCTATTCTCCAGCAGATAGTCCCGGCACCGTAAAACGGCGATACGGTCGATCCGTTTGATGGTTCTGGCGCTTCCGTTTGAATGTTTCCAGAGCAAGTCCGCCAGTCTTGACTGCCAGTCGGTAAGAAGCAGATTGTCCGGCTCGCCTTCCAGATTGCCAAGCGCCTCAATGAGGCATCGCCGGAATTCCTCATCTTCGATGACGGGATTTTGGGCGAAGGGCAGCGCATTATATCCCGCCTCAGTCGTTTTTTCGGGCGGAAGATAAAGCATACGGTAGCGCAGCCCTTCATCGGTGCCTGCGCCGCCATCGTGAACTTCGTCCGGATGCAGCACGATTACCTTTCCGGGCATGCTGAAATGCGATTTCCCCCGATAGGAAAAGGTCTGGACGCCGGAAAGCGTGACACCCAGCGCATAGGTATCATGACGGTGCGGCGCATAGGCGTTGCCATGAAAGCGCGCTTCGATGCGCTCTATGCCTTCGCTGGAGGGCGCCTGCACGATCCCTTCGAATTTGCACGAACGTTCAAGATCGCCGACGCCCCGAGGCGCTAGGATCGTTTCTCTTTCGTAACCACAGCCAGATTGAGTTCGCATGTTTGATACCAAGATCGCCGTCATCCTTCGCGATGACCTTGCCGTGTGGCAAAAACTGAACGTTACCGCATTTCTCATGTCCGGGATCGTCGCCCAGGCACGAGAGATCATCGGCGAACCATACCGCGACGGGGCGGGCAACGTCTATAATCCCCTGTCCATTCAGCCGATTGTCGTCATGGCTACGGATCAGGAGGCGTTGCGCAAAATCCACCAGCGATCCCTCGAGCGCGACGTCACGACATCGCTTTATATCGAGGAAATGTTCGCCACCGGGCACGATGTCGCCAACCGCCAGATATTTTCGGAATTTTCTCCTGATGATGCCAAGGTGGTCGGCATGGCGCTGAGGGCCGACAGGAAGATCGTCGACAAGATCACCAAGGGTGCCAAGTTGCACGCGTGACCCTAAACGCAAAAGGGAGGCTATGGGCCTCCCTTCAATAGCGATGGCAATATGATTTTGCTGCTTATTCGTCGTTCATCTTCAGCGCGGCGATAAAGGCTTCCTGCGGAATTTCCACCTTGCCGAACTGGCGCATGCGCTTCTTGCCTTCCTTCTGCTTGTCCAGAAGCTTGCGTTTGCGCGTCGCGTCGCCGCCATAGCATTTCGCCGTCACGTCCTTGCGCAGCGCGCGCACGGTTTCGCGGGCGATGACCTTGCCGCCAATGGCCGCCTGGATCGGAATCTGGAACATGTGCGGCGGAATGAGTTCCTTCAGCTTTTCGCACATGCCGCGCCCGCGCCGGTCGGCCGCCGAACGGTGCACCAGCATGGAGAGCGCATCCACCGGATCGCCATTGACGAGGATCGACATCTTGACGAGATCGCCAGCGCGATAGTCGATGATGTTGTAATCGAACGAAGCGTAACCCTTGGAGATGGATTTCAGCCGGTCGTAGAAATCGAACACCACTTCGTTGAGCGGCAGTTCATAGGTGATCATTGCACGGTTGCCGACATAGGTCAGCTCCGTCTGCAGGCCGCGCCGGTCCTGACAGAGTTTCAGGATGCCACCGAGATATTCGTCCGGCGTCATGATCGTCGCCTTGATCCACGGCTCGCGGATTTCCTTGATCTTCACAACGTCGGGCATGTCGGCCGGGTTGTGCAGTTCCTTTTCCGTGCCATCGGTCAGCGTCATTTCATAGACAACCGAAGGGGCGGTGGCGACGAGATCGAGATTGAACTCGCGCTCGAGGCGTTCCTGAATGATTTCGAGGTGCAGCAGGCCGAGGAAGCCGCAGCGGAAACCGAAACCGAGAGCGGCCGACGATTCCATTTCGAAGGAGAAGGAGGCGTCGTTGAGGCGGAGCTTGCCCACTGCCGCGCGCAAATCCTCGAAGTCGGCTGCATCGACCGGGAAGAGACCGCAGAACACCACGGGCTGCGCGGGCTTGAAGCCGGGCAGGGCCTGCGCTGTCGGGCGCTTGTCGTCGGTGATGGTATCGCCGACGCGGGTATCGGCCACTTCCTTGATCGACGCGGTAATAAAGCCGATCTCGCCGGGGCCGAGGCTATCGACAGTGACCATCTTCGGGGTCAGCACACCGACGCGCTCAATGCCGTATTTCGCGCCGGAGCCCATCATGCGGATCTGCTGGCCCTTGCTCAGCACGCCATCGATGACACGCACCAGAACCATGACGCCGAGATAGGTGTCGTACCAGCTGTCCACCAGCAGTGCCTTCAGCGGCCCGTTTTCGCCGACATCGCTCTTCGGCGGCGGCAGGCGGTGGACGATGGCTTCGAGAACATCGGGAATGCCAAGGCCGGTCTTGGCCGAAATCATCACCGCATCGGAAGCATCGATGCCGATCACTTCCTCGATCTGCTCCTTGATACGGTCGGGTTCGGCCGCCGGCAGGTCGATCTTGTTGAGCACCGTGACCAGTTCGTGATTATTGTCGATCGCCTGATAGACGTTGGCGAGCGTCTGGGCTTCCACGCCCTGCGACGCATCGACCACCAGCAGCGAGCCTTCGCAGGCCGAGAGCGAGCGGGACACTTCGTAGGCAAAATCGACGTGGCCGGGCGTGTCGATGAGGTTCAGCACATAGGTTTCGCCATCATTCGCCTTGTAATGCAGGCGCACGGTCTGCGCCTTGATGGTGATGCCGCGCTCGCGCTCGATATCCATCGAATCGAGAACCTGTTCCGACATGTCGCGTTCGGCAAGGCCGCCCGTCGACTGGATCAACCGGTCGGCCAGCGTCGATTTGCCATGATCGATGTGGGCAACGATCGAGAAGTTGCGGATATGGTCCAGGGGCGTGCGGGTCGAATTTGTGCTCATGTCCCGCGCTATAGCAGGGGCTTGTCATGCCGCAAAGCGGGAATTTGGTTAAAAGCCCTTTAAAATGGGCTTTCAGATCGCAAATTGCTCCGGCCAGTCACGCCGGGTGGCCACCTGTCCTTCGGTGCGCAGCCTTGCAACGGCGGCAAGATCGATATCTGCGATCAGCAACGTGCTTTGTGTGACCGCATCGTGCTCGCTTTCCGCAATGATGCCGGATGCCGGCATGCCATAGTCTGACGGCACATAAAGGGCGGCGCGGCCGCAATTTTCATCGACGGCGGGAGACCATGGGGCCTCGCCCGCAGTAGGGGAGGAGAGGATGGCATATTGATTTTCCAGCGCCCGTGCCTGCGCGCCGATGCGAACCCGGTAGGCGCCCGCCAGCGTGTCGGTGCAGCTGGGGGCGAGAACAAGTTCGACGCCGAGCTCCGCCAGCCTGCGGCCCAGCATCGGAAACTCATTGTCGTAACAGATGAGGATGCCGAGCCTGCCGATCGGGGTCTCGAAGGCTTTCAGGCCCTCCACGCCGGCATGAATGTTCCATTGCTCCCGCTCGAAGCGGGTCATGATCTGCTTGTCCTGATATCCGATCAGGCCATCCGGGCCAAACAGCCATGCGCGGTTGCGGAACTTGCCGTCCGGATCCTTCACGGGGGCGCTGCCCGGCTGGAAGAGGATTTGATGTTGCCGCGCCAGCTCTTCGCAAAGCTCCACCCAGGAGGGGATGAGCGGCTGTATGTCTTCGATGGAACGGTGCAGATCGGAGCGCGCATCGGGTGACAATTGCCCGGTCAGCGCCATCGCCGAATATTCCGGCAGCAGCAGCAGTTCCGCGCGCTTACCCTTGGCCTCGCGGACGATGGCGGAAAGATGCGCGGCATAGGCCTCCCATGTTTCGATCAGTTCGATGGCATATTGGCTGGCGGCTAACCGGGTCATTCGTTTCCGTCTCCGGCAATGTTCTTCATCCAGAAGGACAGCGGTTTTGCGCTTTCGCTGCCCTCGTCGAGGTCCTGCCATGTGAAGCTGGTGCGCAATTCTGGGTGATGGCGATAGCCGCGCTTTTCCCAGAAGGCATTGAGCGGCACGTAATCCGCTGGGCGACGCGGATGGTCGGCGGGCCGCTCGACGGCACAGAAGGTGCAGCGATCAAAGCCGAGCCTCTTTGCATGCGCCTCCCGCGCCTCGAAGAAGCGCACTCCTATCCCGTGACCACGATAGCCGGGCAGCAGCACGCTTTCACCGAAGTAAAATATCCGGTCCGGATCGTAACCCGCCTTGATGAAGGGCGCCTTCACCTCTTCGGTCTCTGCCGCCATCGGCATGCCGGTCGACATGCCGACCACATTGCCGTCATCGAGCGCCAGCACGAAGACCGCGCCGTCTGTATCGGCATAGGTCGCGAGATATTTTCGCTCATAGTCCAGCGAGCCGTCATAGAGATAGGGGAAGGCACGGAAGACCGTGATCCGCAGGCGCGCGAGGTCATCGAAATGATGCGCGGCGTCGATGCCGGAAAGAGACTTGATTTCGACGGTCATGGGCATTTTCACTCTCGGTTGCACTGGTTATACCGTCATGGAACACCCGCGCAAGCATGAACGGAGAAGACGATGACCGCTGCCGAGACCATCCGCGCCTATTACGATGCCTTCAACCGTCAGGACATGGATGCCTTCCTGGCGCTGCTTCACGATGAAGTGGTGCATGACATCAATCAGGGCGAGCGCCAGACCGGCAAGGCCGCCTTTGCCTCCTTCATGGACCACATGAACCGCTGCTATAGGGAAAACCTCACCGATATGGTGATCATGGCGAGCGATGACGGCAAACGCGCATCCGCCGAATTCGTCGTGAACGGCCAATATCTCAAGACCGACGAAGGGTTGCCCGAGGCTAATGGCCAAAAATACGTCCTGCCAGCCGGTGCCTTTTTCGACCTGAAGGACGGAAAAGTTAGCCGAGTAACGAACTACTATAACCTCAACGATTGGATTGCCCAGGTCGGCGCTTGACACCTCTATTTGTCGCGGAGCAACCGGCGGCGAAAACGGTCACAATTTCCACTATCATGGATATTGACTCCATCATATGAGAATGCAATTCTCATATGATGGAAAACGAAGATCATATTCTCGACCGCTCGATCGGCGAGCGGATCAAAACGTTGCGGGCTGAAAACGGCCTGACGCTGGACAGGCTAGCGTCCGAATCCGGCGTCAGCCGAGCCATGATTTCCCGTATCGAACGTGGAGAGGCGAGCCCCACGGCGTCGCTGCTCGCCCGCATCTGCGCAGCACTTGGCCTGTCGCTCTCCGGTTTCTTCGCCGAAGACGAAGAGGTTGTTTCCCCCCTGGTGAGAAAGCGCGATCAGCAGCTCTGGAAAGATCCGGAGACGGGCTATGTACGCCGCGCCATCTCCCCGCCACGTATGGGGTCTGACGTTGATATCGTTGAAGTCGAATTTCCAGCAGGCACGCGTGTCGGTTTTCCGCCGCATGCGGCAAGCCGGGGCATGACGCAATATGTCTGGCTCTTCGAAGGCGTTCTGGAGATGACGAGCGGCGGTGTCGTGCATCTGATGGAACCCGGAGATTGCCTTTTCATGCCGGTTGGAGAAGGGCATGTCTTTCACAATCCTTCCGAAAAACCCGCCCGTTATGCCGTCGTGCTGGATCAAAGACAGCGCTGATTTTTCCTGACAGGAGTTTTTATGGCCACAATCCGCGTGTTGAACGGGCAAGAGACGCTCGATGTCCTGCCGGAACTCTGCGAAGTCCTCTCCACCTGCGTGAACGGCGGCGCATCCGTTGGTTTCATGTTGCCCTTTTCCCCACAGGACGCCGAGTCATTTTGGCGGGATGTGGCAGCTGCCGTGGGACTAGGCGGCACAATTCATGTGGTGGCGGAAGTGGATGGCATGGTGGTGGGCACCGTACAAGTGGGCCTCGCTTCCAAACCCAACCAGCCGCATCGCGGCGATCTGATGAAGCTTCTCGTGCATCCCTCGGCGCGCGGTCTCGGACTTGCCCGCAAACTCATGCAGAAGGTGGAAGAAGAGGCGGCGAAGCGTGGCCGCACCCTTCTGGTGCTGGATACGGCCACGGGCAGCGATGCGGAGGCGATCTATCCCCGTCTCGGGTGGGAGCGGGTCGGCGTCATTCCTGACTACGCCCTGTTTCCCGATGGGCGTTATTGCGGCACGACCCTGTTTTACAAGCGGATCGGCCAGAGCGTTTAGGCTGCCTATTGCCCTGGCTTCAGCGTGCGGTTGAAGGCGGCAACAATCATCTTTTCCAGTTCAGCATGAATATCTGCACGGTCGCGCGGCCCGGCCGGTTCGCAGATCGGATCGCGCTCACCGACGGATTTGAGAAACGCATCGGCTTCCGGCTTGCAAAGGGGCAGAAAGCTGAAATGGTTTGCCTCATCCACCTGCTGATAGGTTGAACCGGGCACCTCGGCTGCGAGTTTGTCAGCCAGCACAGCCGGCGGTATTTTCCCTTTGCCGCCGAGATTAATGAAGGTCAGTGGAATATCGATTTGTTTCAGGCCCTCCAGCTGGAAGGCGAGCGCCAGGCCGGGATCGACGAGCACGGCGGAACGGATGCGGGGATCGCGGTTCTGCTGCTCGAACTGCGTCTTATCGATGGTTCTGAGGTCGAGCTTCGGCACGCTGACCGGCTCGTTATTGACATAACCCCGGCCGCCGGCGAACCATTGGCAATCCATCATCGCCGCATAATCCTCGCAATAGCGCCTATACGCGTTGAGATCGGCGCGTGCGCCCGAAATCTCCATTGCCGCGCTGCCGCCCAGCGAAAACCCAAGGACGCCGATCCTCTGCGCATCAATGACGCTCGACCATTTGCCTTGCGTCGTCAGCGCCGTGAGAATCGAGGAAAGATCGTCTGTCCGTTCCCAGATTTTCGGCGTGTCCGCAGGTGTGGAATAGCCGCTGGTCGTGCCGGGATGGTTGGTTCCAGCAACGATGAAGCCTTCGCTAGCGAGCTTCGCCGCAATCCACGCCATGGCCTCCGCGCGCGAGCCGGAACCATGGGAGATCAGCACGAGCGGGAAATGTCCGTCCTTGATGGACGCGTCCTTCCGCACTGCCATCCCCTGAAATATGCGGTTATCGCCAGAAAGAGCGGGCGTGCCGGTCCCGCTTTTGGCCGGATACCAAATTGTCACATCAAGGTCCGTGTTGCGCGCCTTGGAGGACACCGGGACGTTCAGAAGTCCAACGTCATCAGCAGCCAATGCCTGCGAGGAAAACGCCGCGCATACCAGAAGTGCGACGAGGGTGTTTTTCAGTGTCATGAGAGCTTCTCCGTTTGACAAGGTGGATGCTCCCGTTCTCTCTTTTGGACGTATAAATGCGTCCTTGATCACGTTTGAGGTCGTACCGAAACGCGATTTGGTCCATGACAGGGCAATAGATCGTCGATCCGGGATATTCTTTCGTGCTTTTCATTCCCCTGCCATTCGTCGTGGCGCTTCTGCTGGTCGTCATGTTCATCGTCTTTTTCCGAAGCGGAGACGATGTGCGGACGAACCGCGCCTTTCTGGCCCTGATCGCGCTTTGTGCGGCGCAATCGGTTCTTGTCGGCCTGCGCTGGGGGTATGGCGTCAATGCCGTGCGTTATGTCCTGCCGGTTCTCGCCGCCTGCCTGCCACCACTTGTCTATATCGCCTTTCGCGGCTTGATGAGGGTCGGGGCAGACAGCAGAAGGACGATGCTGGCAGGTCTTGTGCTCTCGCCTCTGTTGATTGTCGTTCTGGAGTTCGCCCTGCCGGTGGCGATCGATCTTGCCTTGATCCTCATCTTTGTCGGCCATGCCGCCGCACTGCTTCTTCTTGGAGGAAGGGGGCCGGATGGGCTGGACGAGGCGCAATTCGCCAGCGTCAGTTCGGCGCATGGGGCGCTCATCATTGCTGCCATTGCCCTTTGCGTTTCGGCACTGTTCGACCTTCTGGTGTTTCTCGATTTTGAAGGGGCGCACGGAGAGAATGTCGCCGCACTCGTCAGCAATGCCAATCTTTTCGGGCTGTTGTTGATCGGTCTGATGGCCGCTATGGCTGGAAAAAGCAAAGCACCGCAAGCGGCTATAGAGCTTGCTGAGGAATCGCCGCTTTCGGTGGCACCATCGAAACAGGATCGAGACATTGTGGCAAGCCTCGACCAACTGATGACAACACAGGCGCTTTACCGTGACGAGAACCTCAATCTGACGCGGCTGGCCAGACGCCTCGGCCTGCCAAGCCGGCAGATTTCCGGGGCCATCAATCGTTCCCTCGGCATCAATGTTTCGCAATATGTCAACCAACTTCGTATCCGCGAAGCGTGCCGGCTGCTGGAAGAGACGGAGCAATCCGTAACGGCGATCATGTTTTCCTCGGGTTTCCAGACCAAGTCCAACTTCAACCGGGAATTCCGCCGCGTCACCGGCATGAGCCCGGTGGACTGGCGTGAACGGCAGGTATGGAAGCTGGTCTCGCCAAACAAAACGGCCACCCGGCAGATGCCGGATGACCGTTTGAAGATCGTCGGGAAATAATGGGAATCAGAGCGTGCCGTTACGCTGCTGGATCATCATGTAGGTGTCGTAGGTATATTCAGCGATCTGCGCCCAGAGATAAGCGTCCTTCTTGAAGGCCTGCTGGCTCTCGTAGATCTTCTTGAAGCTCTCGTTCTTGGCCGAAATATCCGCGTAGGTTTCCTGCGCCGCCTTATGGCAGACATCGAGGATTTCCTGGCTGAACGGGCGCAAGATAGCGCCCTGCGCCACGAGTTCCTTCAGGGCTTGCGGATTGCGCGCATCGTAACGTTCCAGCATGCTGGCGCTGCCGGCGGCGCAGGCATCCTTCAGAATGCGCTTGTAGTTCTCGGGCAGTTCATTGAACTTCTGCAGGTTCACGAAGGCATGAACGGCCGGGCCGCCTTCCCACCATGCCGGATAGTAGTAGTATTTTGCGACCTTGTAGAAGCCGAGCTTCTGGTCGTCATAGGGGCCGACAAATTCGGTAGCGTCGATCGTGCCTTTTTCCAGCGCGGCATAAACGTCGCCGCCGGCGATCTGCTGCGGTGTCACGCCAACCTTCTGCATCACCTGGCCGGTGAGGCCGGCAATGCGCATCTTCAGACCCTTGAGGTCATCGATCGTGTTGATTTCCTTGCGGAACCAGCCGCCCATCTGGGCGCCGGTATTGCCGAGAAGGATCGAATAGATATTGTGCTGGGCAAGGAATTCATTGAGCAGCTCATTGCCGCCGGCCTGATTGAACCAGGCATTTGTCTGGCGCGCGTTGAGGCCGAAGGGAACCGAGGTGCCGAGTGCGAAGGTCGGGTCCTTGCCGACGTAATAATAGGCGCAGGTATGCGCCATTTCGACGGTTCCGGCCGTCACCGCGTCCGCCGCCTGCAACGCTGGCACGATTTCACCGCCGGCAAAGTGCTGAATGACGAAGTTGCCGCCGGAGGCTTCCTTGACATGGTCGGCGACGATCTGGCCGGCCCCGAAAAGAATGTCGAGGCCCTTGGTGAAGGACGATGTCATGCGCCAGGTGATCTTGGGATTTTCCTGTGCAATGGCCGGAGCGGCAAGCGCCGTTGCTGTAACACCGGCGCTAAGAGCGCCCGCCTTGCGGATAAATGATCTGCGATCCATGTCGATAAGCCCTGCTATGTCTGCATATGACGGGCGAACCGTACGGTACGCCTCCCGCCGGCTACTAATCATTTATCCTTGCGGTCATCAAGAGGGAATGTTCGAAACTTGCGTGATCATCGGTAATGCTTGGCGAATGTTGCTTCTTCACGTCTCTCCGTATCATTTGCTGCGCATCAACGCCGGGTCGTCCAGTGCGGGATTGTAAAACAGCGAAAGTGTCAGGCTTCTGGCGATGCGTTCGGCCGTTTCCATGAACCAGTCATGGGCCTGTCTGCTCGGCGCGACATCGTCGAGCGTGGTTGAAAAAAGCGCAAGCCATTGCGGGAAAAGCTCCGCCGACATGCCCTTTACGCCGAGGTGCGCCTGCACGGGCTTGCCGCCGTAACCGCCGTTCTTGAAGGCCACTGCCGCCCAGAACTGTTTCATCCTTGTCATATGTTCCGGCCAGCGCCCGTCAAGCCGTGCATCAAAAACCGGGCCGAGCGTGGGATGGGCGAGAACGCGTCCGTAAAATGTTTCCACCAACACATCGATAAATCCGGCATCCACGCCGATCGCAGCCATGGCTTTTTCCGCCCTGTCCTGAATTTCCGCGCTGTGGGTGGCTCTGGCCGCAATGTCGTCCTGCATGGTGTTTCCTTTTTGGGCGAATTTACCCTGCTGCGATGCGACCCGCAATGCGACCCTTTGCCTTGTTAGAATTATTCTAAAATGACTTGATCCTGTCGCGGCGGAGATGTATTTAGAATTATTCTAAAAAAGGTTTCAGCCATGTTTCGTAGTCTTTTCTCCCTGTCCAAACGTCCCTTTTCTTCCCTTGGCGAACAGGAAATCCTAGCGCTCGCAATTTCGTCTGAAGAAGACGATTCCCGCATCTATCGTTCCTATGCCGATCATCTGCGTGTGCAATATCCGCAATCGGCGAAAGTCTTCGATGATATGGCCGAGGTTGAGCAGCAGCATCGAAACGTGCTGATCGACATGCATCGCCGCCGTTTCGGAGAGACGATCCCGCTCGTCCGTCGCGAACATGTACGTGGTTTTTATGAGCGCACCCCGGACTGGCTGGTGAAGAATCTGTCGCTGGAAAAAATCCGCGGCCAGGCCGAATTGATGGAAGCCCAGGCAATCCGTTTTTACGATGAGGCCGTCAAACGCACCAGCGATGCCTCGACGCGCAAGCTCCTCGGCGATCTGGCCGAGGCGGAGCGGGGGCATGAAGACATCGCGCAGATGCTGGAAGAGAAACATCTCGATGAGGATGGCAAGACCGAAGAGGCGGAAACCGCAAGGCGGCAATTTCTTCTGACCTATGTGCAGCCCGGTCTCGCGGGATTGATGGATGGTTCCGTTTCGACGCTCGCGCCGATCTTTGCGGCCGCCTTTGCAACGCAGGATACCTGGCAGACCTTTCTCATCGGTCTTTCCGCCTCCGTCGGTGCGGGTATCTCCATGGGCTTCACAGAGGCCGCCCACGACGATGGCAAGCTTTCCGGCCGTGGATCACCGCTGAAGCGCGGCCTGGCCTCGGGTATCATGACGGCCGTTGGCGGTCTCGGCCACGCGCTACCCTATCTCATTCCGCATTTCTGGACAGCAACGGCGATTGCCGCCATCGTTGTTTTCGTGGAGCTCTGGGCTATCGCCTTCATTCAGAACCGTTTCATGGAAACGCCGTTTCTTCGCGCCGTATTTCAGGTGGTGCTGGGTGGTTCGCTGGTGCTCGCGGCGGGTATTATCATCGGTAACGGGTGAGAAAAGAAAGAGCCCGCTACCGCGGGCTCCAATCTCTCAGACGCGGAACTTTAAGCGTCAGCGCAATGCGCCAACCAGAACGTCGCGGCCATCCTCGATGGAGACCCAACGGCCCGTGTTGAAGGACGCCTGTCGCTTCAGATAGGTGTAGTTGGTGTCGGTCCACAGCTTCACGTCGTCGGTGAGGTTGTCGAGAATGTAATCACCGTCCGTGGTGCGGAGCGTCAGCACGGCATGGCCTTCGCCGTCAGGCTTGCGCACGACTGTTATCAGCAGATCGGCGACGGAAAAACCGCGCTCGATCAGCTTCTTGCGCTTCAGCAGCACGAAATCTTCGCAGTCGCCGGCGGTCGTCGGATATTCCCAGACCTCGTCCTTGCCGTAGATTTCCTGGTCGGTCATCGCCACGATGGTCGTGTTGACGGACGTATTGATCTCGCGAATGACGCCCCAGCCATATTCGGTAACGCGCGGCGGCGGCGTGACCTTGCTACGGATGTTGCATTCGTCGGCATATTTCTGACAGAACTCGTAATGGCCGATCGGCTGGGAGGTAATACCGCCCGTCACCATGGAAGGGCTTCCCTTGGTTTCCGCGGTGGCGGAGGCGGCAGTCATTAGCCCGGCGGCAACTGCAAACAGCAGCGCACGCGCCAGCGGTGCGTTCATCATGAAACCCGTCCCTTAAATTCTTAATGAAAAGTTAAGAGGGATCGGGGGTGCGAGTCAATCATTAGCAAACGGCGGCCCTCAAGACTCGCTGAATATGGTTAAGAGCGTTGCGCAAATGCCTATATTGCAAGGGCTTTGACAGCTGCGAGCATCCGCTCGATATCCTGCGGTCGGGAAAGCCGATGGTCTCCGTCGCGGATCAGCGTCAGCACCACATCGTCGGCAGGAAGATGTTCGATGAGTTTCAAAGCATGCTGATAGGGAACGTCTGGGTCACGCATGCCCTGCAGGATGTGGACGGGGCAGCCGGTGGTGATGATGCCCGTGAGCACGCGGTTCTGCTTTCCGTCTTCCATCAGCGCGCGGGTGAAGATGTTGGGCTCGGGGCTATACTCCGAATGTTCCTCGAAGTAACCCCGTTCTGCGAGAGAGGCTTTTTCCGCATCCGAAAGGCTCGGCTCTATCAGTTCCTGCGTGAAATCAGGCGCAGGCGCAATGAGAACCAGACCGGCGACGGAGGGTGCGCCGCCCGCCTTGCGAAGCTCCTCGACCATGCGCAATGCAATCCATCCACCCATCGACGAGCCGACGAGAATGACCCGTGACGGCGCTTTTGCACGCACCACCGCTAGTGCCTCCTCGAGCCATCTCGAGATCGTGCCTTTGTTGAAATCACCGCCGGAAGCCCCGTGCCCGGAATAATCTAGGCGCAGGCAATCAAGGCCGTTTTCCGCGGCGAAGCGGTCAAGCTCAATTGCCTTGGTGCCCGTCATATCGGAACGGTATCCGCCCAACCAGACGAGCATGGGCGCGTCCTGTTGCGATGTTGCGCGGCGATGAAGGAAGGCAATGTTGCGGGCGTCGTCGCCCATTCCTATATGCAGAAATTCAATGGCTTGTTCGGTCATGTATATGCAATTCTCCTGATTTTCCTGCAATATCGGCGGCGTATTTGCAAAATCCGTGGCAACAGGTGATCTTTTCGGGCAGATATGCTATTGACTTCGCCGCGGCAATAACGACATTTCCGCCACTTGTACCAAACAAGCTGTTTTTTGTTGACGTGATCCAGAAACAGATCAGGAGAATACGACCATTCGCAGACCTTTCAAAGCCGATGCCCCCGTCAAGGAGGGGCCGCGCTCCAACCGGGAAATTCGGGTTCCCAGAGTTCAGCTTATTGATGAAGAGGGCCAGAACCTCGGTAGCATGCCGACGGATCAGGCTTTGAAAATGGCGGAAGAGGCCGGTCTCGATCTCGTCGAGATTTCGCCGAACGCAGAGCCGCCGGTATGCAAGATCCTCGATCTCGGCAAGCTTAAGTACTCGACCCAGAAAAAGGCCGCTGAAGCGCGCAAGAAACAGAAGATCGTCGAAGTCAAAGAAATCAAGATGCGCCCCAACATCGACACGCATGATTATGACGTGAAGATGAAGGCGATGAACCGTTTCTTTGACGAAGGTGACAAGGTGAAGGTGACGCTGAAGTTCCGTGGCCGTGAAATGGCCCACCAGGAACTCGGCATGAAGCTTCTCCTCCAGGTGAAGGAAGACACCCAGGCGATTGCCAAGGTGGAAGCCGAGCCGAAGCTCGAAGGCCGTCAGATGATGATGGTTCTCGCCCCGAAATAACTTGCGCCAGCCTTTTAAGGCCGCATGAATAGCCATCGCAAGGGGAAGTTTGCTTTCCCCGTTGCGCTTTTAGCCGACTGCGGTTATAAGCGCGCGTCCGAACGGTCCGGCAGGGCATGCCGAGGCCGTTCCTGAATAGCTTGAAATAGGCCTCGTCTGCCTGTTTCGATACAAAAACGGAGTAGCAAAATGCCCAAGATGAAGACGAAGTCCGCTGCAAAAAAGCGGTTCAAGATCACCGCCACCGGCAAGGTTGTTGCAGCTGCCGCCGGTAAGCGCCACGGCATGATCAAGCGTACCAACAAGTTCATTCGCGACGCGCGCGGAACCATGGTTCTCGCCGAAGCTGACGGCAAGAAGGTCGTCAAGAACTACCTGCCGAACGGTCTCTGAGACTTTTCCGCACTTTTGGACACTTTAAGGAGATCATGACATGGCACGCGTAAAACGTGGCGTAACTTCCCGCGCCAAGCACACCAAGACACTCAAGGCAGCCAAGGGCTTCTACGGCCGCCGCAAGAACACCATCCGCGCAGCAAAGGCTGCCGTGGATCGTTCCAAGCAGTACGCCTACCGCGACCGCAAGGTTAACAAGCGCAACTTCCGCGCTCTGTGGATCCAGCGTATCAACGCTGCTGTTCGCGAATTCGGCCTGACCTATGGCCGCTTCATCGACGGCCTGAACAAGGCTGGCATCGAAGTCGACCGCAAGGTTCTGTCCGACATGGCTATCCATGAGCCGGCAGCATTCGGCGCGCTCGTCGAAGCAGCAAAGAAGGCGCTTGAGTACCTCAAGGATGCCGGCACGGCCAACGAGTTTGAAACCGCTGTAAAGTAATTACGGCGCGGACAATCTGTTGTTCATTTGAAACCCGCGTCGGGAAACCGGCGCGGGTTTTTCGTTTTGAGTTGCTGATAATTTCCATCGGTATTTTTTAATTTAGAAATTTAGAAGAGTTGGAGTATTCACGCCGTTTGGAGCGAAACCCTTGGTGGATGGAAATGCTGGTCAATAAAAGTGAGGTTGTGGAAGCGGAAGGTTTTCGCGTTCATCTCGAAGACGATGACATCGCAACCGTGATGCGCGTCCTCCTGAAAAGTGACCGGCGCATTCAGAAGGTCGAGCTTTCGCAGCTGACGGTGTGGATCAAACGGCAGGGCACGGAACGGGTGACCTGGTGGATGAAAATGCAGAAGCTGCTGTCGAAACTTCTGCCCTACACTTTTCTTCGTCCTTCCGAACCGCTTGATGGTGCCGGCCTCATGCAGCGAGAACTGGAAACATTGCAGCAGTTCCAGCAACGCGGCTTCCCGGTTCCGCCGCTGATCTATTCTTCACGTACGGCGGTGGTGCTGGGAGATGTCGGCCCAACGATCATGGAGCGGATGGATGCGCTGAAGTCGTCCGATCCGGTGGAGCATGACGCCTTGCTTGTGAAATCCGCAGAAGCGCTCGGCGAGCTGCATGCTGCAGGCCTCTGCCACGGTCGCCCGCATGTGCGTGATTTCTTTTTAAAGGACGGCCGTGTCGGTTTCATGGATTTCGAGGAGCGCCCGCAGGAGGTCATGCCGCTTGAAACGGCGCAGGCCCGCGATATCTGGCTGCTGTTTCTGCAGGTCGCGACCCGTGCCTGTGATGCCCCTAAAACCCGCGATGCGGCCTTTTCACGCTGGCTTGAAAACGCCCCACCCCGGGCAGTCGAAGAATTAAGCCGCCTGACCCGCATTCTCGGGCGATTTTTACCGCTTGCCCGGTTGATCGGGCGCGTGCGGATGGGTAGTGATCTGCGACGCTTTATCATGGCGACCGACTATCTGATGAATGCTGTGAACACCGACGCCGCTGTAAAAAAGTCCGGCAAGGCAGGAAAAGATGACTGAACTTGATACCTTGAAATCGCAACTGATGTCGGAGATCGCCGCCGCTGCCGATGAGCCGGCCATCGAAGCCGTGCGCGTCTCCGCGCTTGGCAAGAAAGGCTCGGTTTCGGAGCTTTTGAAGACGCTTGGCAGCATGACGCCGGAAGAGCGCCAGACCCGTGGGGCTGCCATCAACCAGCTCAAGACCGAAATCACCGACCTCATTAGCGAGCGCAAGAACGCGCTGAAGGATGAGGCCATCGCCGCCCGGCTTAAGGCGGAAACGGTGGATGTCAGCCTGCCGGTCCGCCAGTCTCCGGCCGAGCGCGGCCGCATTCATCCGATCAGCCAGATCGTCGATGAAATCACCGCCATCTTTGCGGATATGGGCTTCTCCATTGCGGAAGGTCCCGATATCGAGACCGATTATTATAACTTCACGGCGCTGAATTTCCCGGAAGGTCATCCGGCCCGCGAAATGCACGACACCTTCTTCTTGCCACCGGATGAAAACGGCGAGCGCAAGGTGCTGCGTACGCACACCTCGCCCGTGCAGATCCGCACCATGGAAAGCCAGAAGCCACCGATCCGCATCGTCATTCCGGGCAAAACCTATCGCCAGGATTCCGACGCCACGCATTCGCCGATGTTCCATCAGGTCGAAGGCCTTGTCATCGACAAGAAGGCGCATGTTGGCAATCTGCGCTGGATTCTGGAAGAATTCTGCAAGACCTTCTTTGAGGTCGACAGCGTCGTCATGCGCTTCCGCCCGTCCTTCTTCCCCTTCACGGAGCCGAGCTTCGAGGTGGATATCCAGTGCGACCGTTCTGGCCCAATCGTGAAGTTCGGCGAAGGCACGGACTGGATGGAAATCCTCGGTTGCGGCATGGTGCACCCCAATGTGCTGCGCGCTGGCGGGCTTGACCCGGATGAATATCAGGGCTTTGCCTGGGGCATGGGCCTCGACCGCATCGCAATGCTGAAATACGGCATGCCTGACCTGCGTGATTTTTTCAACGCCGATGTCCGCTGGATGACCCATTACGGCTTCCGCCCGCTCGACATGCCGACGCTATTCGGCGGTCTCAGCGTTTAATCCGGTTAGCCAAGGAGCAAAGACATGAAATTCACTCTTTCCTGGCTGAAAGAGCATCTCGAAACGGATGCGACGCTGGACGAGATCTGCGAGCGGCTGACGGCAATCGGCCTTGAGGTCGAGGATGTTGATGACAAAACGGCCTACAAGCCTTTCGTCATTGCCAAGGTGGTTTCCGCTGAAAAACACCCCGAGGCCGACCGCCTCAAGGTGCTGATGGTCGATGCCGGAGACGGCAAGCCGGTGCAGATCGTCTGCGGCGCGCCGAATGCACGCGCCGGTCTCGTCGGTGCGCTCGCGCGTCCGGGCGTCTATGTTCCGGGCATCGACGTCACCCTTGCAGTCGGCAAGATACGCGGCGTGGAAAGCCACGGCATGATGTGCTCCGAAAAGGAGCTCAACATCTCCGACGATCATGACGGCATCATCGATCTGCCGCAGGATGCCCCTGTCGGCACGTCCTTCGCCACCTATGCCGGTCTCGACGATCCGGTCATCGAAATCAACCTGACGCCGAACCGTCCCGACTGCACCTCGATCTATGGCATTGCTCGTGATCTCGCCGCGTCCGGTCTCGGCAAGCTGAAGACGAGACCCGCGCCGTCCTTCAAGGTGGAAGGCGCAACGCCTGTGGACGTGAGGCTGGAACTGGACGACACTGCCCTTTGCCCCGGCTTCTCGTTGCGCATCGTGCGCGGCGTGAAGAATGGCCCAAGCCCGAAATGGATGCAGCAGCGCCTGATGGCAATCGGTCTGCGCCCCATCAATGCGCTTGTCGACATCACCAACTACATGACCTTCGATCAGGGTCGGCCGATGCACGTCTTCGATGCCGCCAAGGTCAAAGGCGATCTCACGGTTCGCCGTGCGAAGGAGGGCGAGACCATCCTCGCGCTCGACCAGCGCGAATATAAGCTCGGTCCGAACAATGTCGTCATCGCCGATGAAAAAGGCCTCGAGTCCATCGGCGGCATCATGGGTGGCGAACATTCAGGCTGCGACGAGAACACCGTCGACGTGCTGATCGAATCCGCTCTCTGGGATCCGATCAACATCGCCAAGACCGGCCGTTCGCTCGGCATCATCACAGATGCGCGTTATCGTTTCGAGCGCGGTGTCGATCCGGAATATATGGTTCCGGGTCTGGAACGCACCACCGAGCTGGTTCTGGAACTCTGCGGTGGCATTGCCGGGGAAGCCAAAGTCGTTGGCTACAAGGGCCATCAGCCAAAGGTCGTGGATTTCCCGCTGACGGAGGTGAAGCGCCTGACAGGTCTGGAAGTGTCGGCGCAGGAGAGTCTCACCATTCTCAAGGGTCTCGGTTTCGGCGTCGAGGGAACGGGCGAGCGCGTATCCGTCACCGTGCCGTCCTGGCGTCCTGATGTCGACGGTAAGGCCGATCTGGTTGAAGAGGTCATGCGCATTCATGGCGTTGACAATATCAAGCCGGAACCGCTGGAAAGCTTCGGTGCCGTCAACGGCCGTATCCTGACCACGCTGCAGATCCGCACCCGCACCGCGCGCCGTGCGCTGGCAAGCCGCGGCATGCTCGAGGCCGTCACCTGGTCCTTCATCCCGGAAGCGCAGGCAAAGCTGTTCGGCGGCGGTTCGCCGGCCCTGAAGCTCGCAAACCCGATTGCGGCCGATATGTCTGACATGCGGCCCTCGCTGCTGCCCGGCCTGCTGACCGCCGCACAGCGCAATGCCGACAAGGGCTATGGTGACGTCGCGATCTTCGAGGTTTCCGGCACCTATGAGGGCGATACACCTGATAAGCAACGCCGCGTTGCCGGCGGCGTTCGCCGTGGAACGGCCTCGCTGGCGGGTAGCGGCCGCATGTGGTCCAATGCTTTGAAGGGCGGCGGTAAGCCGGTCGATGTTTATGACGCCAAGGCCGATGCGCTTTCGGTGCTCGAAGCTTGCGGCCTGCCCATGGCCAATGTGCAGATTGAGGCCGGCGGCCCCTCCTGGTATCATCCCGGCCGTTCCGGCACCATCAAGATGGGTCCGAAGGTCGTGCTCGGTTATTTCGGTGAATTCCACCCGAAGACGCTGTCCGAACTGGATGTCTCCGGCGCCTATTGCGGTTTCGAGATTTATCTCGACGCCATGCCGGAGCCGAAGAAGAAGGCAACCCGGACCAAGCCTGCGCTTGAGCTTTCACCCTTCCAGGCGGTGAAGCGCGACTTCGCCTTCGTGGTCGACAAGTCGGTGGAAGCGGGCGCCATCATCAAGGCGGCTACAAGCGCCGACCGCAAGCTGATCGCCGGCGTCAACGTCTTCGACATCTTCGAAGGCGCATCGCTCGGCGAAAACCGCAAGTCGGTAGCCATCGAGGTCCAGATCCAGCCGGTCGACAAGACGCTGACGGACGAGGATTTCGAAGCCTTGACGGCCAAGATCGTCGGCAATGTCGAGAAATCGACGGGCGGCGTCCTGCGCGCCTGAGCCTGGGGGCATCTGTCGGAATGAACAAAGCCGCGGCGGTTGCCGCGGCTTTTTGTTTCTAGCGATTGGCCATCCGTGACATCTGTTCTGGGTAACGCGCGCCGGCGACTTTTGCGGGCGAAAGTAGCGCGCCGAGGCTGGCGGCTTCTTCTGCCGTCAGCGATACCTCCGCCGCGGCAACATTCTTCTCCAGATTGGCGATTTTTGTCGTGCCGGGAATAGGAACGATGAAGTCGCCCTGCGCCAGAACCCAGGCCAGAGCCAGTTGTCCGGCGGTCACGCCCTTCTCAGTCGCCATGTCCTCCAGAAGCTTGATGAGCGCCAGATTGGCGTCGAAGTTTTCGCTTTGAAAACGCGGCAGGCCGCGGCGAAAGTCGTCCGATGCAAGTCCGTCGAGCGTCTTCAATGCGCCAGTCAAAGCGCCGCGTCCAAGTGGACTGAAGGGGACGAAACCGATGCCGAGTTCGCGGCAGGTCTCCAGCACGCCGTTTTCCTCCACGTCGCGGGTCCATAGAGAATATTCGCTCTGAATGGCCGCAATCGGATGAACAGCGTGCGCTTTGCGAAGTGTTTCGGCGCTCGCTTCCGACAGGCCGAGATGCTTCACTTTGCCCTGTCGCACCAGCTCGGCCATGGCGCCGACCGTGTCTTCGATCGGAACATTCGGATCGACGCGATGCTGGTAGAACAGGTCGATCTCATCGACGCCAAGGCGTTTGAGAGAGGCTTCGGCGACGGCGCGCACATTTTCCGGGCGACTGTCGGTGCCTACCATCATCTGGCCAGCGGGTTTGGTGGTGTCGATTTTGAAGCCGAACTTGGTGGCGATGACCACCTTGTCGCGATAGGGCTTCAAACCCTTGCCGACAAGGATTTCGTTGTTGTAAGGCCCGTAAACCTCCGCCGTATCGAAAAAGGTAACGCCGAGTTCGACGGCGCGGTGCAGCGTTGCAATTGCGCTGCTCTCATCGCCGGTCGGGCTATAGGCATGGGTCATACCCATGCAGCCGAGGCCAAGCGCCGAAACGGAAAGGTTGTTTCCGAGGGTTCTTTTTTTCATTTGTACGTCCTTCCATAAGGAACCGCCCATCGCTAGGGGGCGTGGTTAGAAAATAGCGTCTCATGGCGATAAAAATAATCGCTGCAAATCCGTGTGGGTTGTTCTATCATTTAGAACAATGAATCGTGTGCAACTCTCCCAGCTGGCCGTTCTGGCCGCCGTTGCCGAAGGCCGCAGCTTTCGCAAGGCCGCCGCCGAACTTGCCATTGCCCCTTCCGCCGTCAGCCATGCGGTGTCATCGCTGGAGGCGAGCCTTGGGCTACGCCTGCTTCATCGTACCACCCGCAGCGTCTCACCGACAGAGGAGGGCAGGCGGCTTCTCGAGACGCTTGGCCCTGCACTTGCGGATATCGATGCGGTCATCGAGACCCTCGCCGAGCATGGCGGGAGACCGGCCGGCCCCCTGCGCATCACTCTGCCGAGACTGGCCGCCGAGGACCTCATCGTGCCACGGCTGGGTGAATTCCTGCGGCTCTATCCCGATATTTCACTCGAAATTTCAACCGACGACCGCTTCGAGGATATTGTCGCAAAGGGTTTCGATGCCGGGCTGCGGCTCGGGGAGCACCTCGATGCGGATATGATTGCGGTTAAAGCCAGCGGCGCGTGGCGCGGCGCAATTGTTGGCTCTCCGTCCTATTTTGCGGAAAATCCATCGCCACGCGATCCCAGGGATCTCATTCGGCATCGCTGCATTCGCCGGCGTTTCGCTAGCGGCCTTATCTATCGCTGGGAACTGGAGAAGAATGGCAAGCCATTGGTGGTCGATGTGCAAGGGCCGCTGATCCTGTCGGACCAGAGCCTCATTCGACGGGCGGCGATTGACGGCGCAGGGCTTGCCTTCGTTTTTGAGCAGCGTGTCGAGGACGATATCAGGGAGGGAAAGCTGATCCGCGTGCTGGAGGACTGGTGCGCGCCCTTCGACGGTTTTTACATTTATTATCCCTCACGCCGGCAGATGCGTCCGGCGCTGAGGGCTTTCGTGGATTTTTTCCGCTTCAGGGGCTGATCAGAACTTGATGCGATAGCGGATATGGCCGTCGCTTTTGACGTAGCTGTCGTAAAGCTTCTGGGCACGATGATTATGCTCGTCCGTATTCCAGTAAAGCCGTGACCAGCCCTTGTCCTTGCAAATAGTGATCAGGTCATCCATCAACGCCCGGCCCGTGCCCTTGCCACGGATTTCGCCATCGACGAATAAATCCTCCAGATAGCAGTCCGGTGTCTTCACCCAGGTGGAATCATGGAAATGGTGGACGGCGAAACCGGCCATGCGCTTGCCGAGCATGGCCACCCGCATGGAAACACGGGATGTGGGATCGAGGATACGCGCCCAGGTGTGTTCCGTCACATCATCGGCAAGATCAACCTCGTAAAAGGCGAGGTAATCGTTCCAGAGGCGCAGCCATTCCGCCCGGTCAGCCGGCTCTGCGTCGCGAATCGTGAGTTCCATCTTATACGCCCGCCTTGTCGAGAAGGGTCATCATATCATCCGTGAGCTTCAGATCGCCGGCGCGTTTGAAGCTTTCAAGCTGCGACAGGCTGGTGGCGCTGGCAATCGGCGCGGTTATCGCCTTTTTCCTTAACAGCCACGCCAGTGCGATATCCGCGAGCTTAGCCCCGGTCTGTACCGCCACAGCATCCATGGCGCCCAAAACGGCGAGACCACGTGTGTTGACATATTCGCCGACGCGATAGCTGCGGGCGACACCTTCCGTATCGGCCTTGGCGCGATATTTCCCGGTCAGAAAGCCGGCGGCGAGGCTGTAATAGTTGATGACGCCGAGCTCTTCCTTGACGCAAAGATCGGCAAGAGGACCTTCAAAATCCGCGCGGTTATAGAGGTTATATTCCGGCTGCAGCACATCATAACGCGGAAGATCATTCTTCCGAGCCACGTCCAGCGCCTCCTGAAGCTGGCTCGCGGTATAGTTGGAGCAGCCGATGGCGCGGATTTTCCCCTCTTCCTTCAGCTTTGCGAAGGCGGCAAGCGTCTCTTCCAGCGGCACGTCCGCATCCGGTTTATGGGCAAGATAGAGGTCGATATAGTCAGTCTGCAATCGGTTCAGCGAAGCCTCGACAGCCTCTGCGATCCACCTGGCGCTCAGCCCTGTCTTCTGGCCGCGATTGTCGAAACCGACCTTGGTGACGATCACCGCGTCCTCGCGCTTGACGCTCGATTGCTTCAGCCATTTGCCGATGATCGCCTCGGACTCGCCGCCCACATGTCCATCCACCCAGGCGGAATAGACATCTGCCGTGTCGATGGCGTTGAACCCGGCGTCGAAAAAGGCGTCGAGCAGGGCAAAGGAAGTCTTCTCGTCCGCTGTCCAGCCGAAGACGTTGCCACCGAAGACGATCGGGGCGATGGAGAGGCCGGTGCGGCCAAGGCTTCGTTTTTCCACGAGGAATGCTCCTGTTGCTGACTTTGCCCCAAGGTTAGCAACTGCCAGTCTGCATAACCATTCAATTCCTTTGATGGCATTCATCAGGCAGCGGCAGGGTCTGAGATTATCAGGCCTGAAAACCGCGATAGTGGCTGGGAGGGAAGCGATTATGCTGTTGCCAGACACGCCGCAAATGCCGGGCGGAGGCAAAACCGGCCCTCTCGGCAATGGCTTCGATATCCAGACGGCTATTTGCAAGGATGTCGCGGGCAAGATTGACCCGCATCAGGTTGACGTAGTCGATGACGCTGATGCCCGTATGCTCGCGAAACAAACGCGACAGGTGCCTTTCGCTGAGCGCCGCAATATCGGCCAGCCGCTCCAGCGACCAGTCCTGCGCCGGCTCGGCCATCACACGGTCCTGAACCCGATGAATGGCGGGGTGGATGTGGTTGCGGCCGGTGAGCCACGGGGAGATTTGCGGATCGCTGCCGCTGCGCCTGAGATAAACCACCATGGTTTTGGCAATACGCGCTGCGACCGCCGGGGATGTCAGCCGGGAAACCACATGCAGCATCAGGTCGATGCCGGTGGAAATGCCGGCGCTTGAGAAGCGGTTGCCATCCTCGACGAAAAGGCGGTTTTCGGCCACCTGGGACAGCGGCGCGACGCGGCGCAGCCCTTCAACGCAATCGGCATGGGTCGTGCAGTTGCACCCGTCGAAAAGCCCGGCTTCGCCTGCCAGCAGCGCGCCGGAACAGATGGAAATGACTGTCGTATGAGGGCGCACCGCGCGGCGCAGCCATGCCACCAGCGCCTGCCGCTCTCGCCGTGTCTCCGGATCGTTGTCGAAGCGTGACGTGCTGCCCGAGATCAGCAGGAAAGCATTTTCCGGCAGGGTGGCGGGCAAGCTCTCCAGCCCTGAAAGCGCAAGGCCGATGGAGGATTGTTGTTTGTCAGTCGCAGCAATGTAGCGGCAGTCGAAATGGATGTCCCGTTGTTCCCCGTTGGCATAACGGATCACTTCGAGCGGACCGGCAATATCGAGCAACAGCGCATGGGGCGGCACAAGCGTATAAAAGGGAATGGTGCGTGTGCCGCCTTTATCCATCAGGCCGCCTCTTCCACGGTGGCAAGTGCGTCGTCGACGGTTACGATGCGCGCGAAGCGGCCAGCCAGCACCAGCTCGGTTCGCTTGCGGATATCGTCGGGGCTGAAGACGGTGCCGGAAGCATGTGTCATCGGGAAAGTCAGCGTCGCTTCGGTGACGTAGTCGACGCTGTAACCAAGATCGGAAGCGTGCCGGGTGGTGGTTTCACAGCATTGTTCGGTGCGGATACCGGAGACGATCAGCCGGTTGATACCCTTCTGCGTCAGCCAGATTTCGAGGCCGGTGCCGGCAAAAGCGGAATGGCGGTTCTTGTGAAAGGTGACATCTGGGGTAATCCGCACACCCTCCAGCGCCCGGATATAGCCGCTGTCTTTTGAAAAGGCCCGGTCGCCATCGACGTGGAAGATTTGCACGACGGGAATGCCCGCAGCCTTGGCGCCGTCGATCAGCACCTGCTGCTTCTCCAGATAAGCGGCAAGCTCGCTTTCTTCGAAGTAAGGGGCGTGCCGAAAGGATTCCTGAACGTCGATGACAAGCAGCGCTGTACGAGAAGAGGACATTTCATGTTTCTCCATTGGGTTCATGCATAGCATAATTCCTCTTATCTAGCTTGGAGAAAAGCAGGTATTCCGACAAAGACAGGACAAATTCAGCCATACGCTGCTCTGTCATGCATGCGCGGCTTGCCAGGCCGTGTGACGATGGTAAGTTTCCAACGATGGCAGAGCGGGAGAATGGAATGCTGCGTTTCGGAATAATCTCAACGGCGAAAATCGCTCAGGATCACGTCATCCCGGCGATGCAGGATGCGCGAAACTGCGTGGTCAGCGCCATCGCCAGCCGTGACCTCGCCAAGGCCCGCGCGGTGGCGGATCGTTTTTCCGTGCCCCACGCCTTCGGCTCCTATGAGGAGATGCTGGCGTCGGATGTTATCGACGCCGTCTATATTCCGCTTCCGACCTCGCAGCATGTGGAATGGACCGTCAAGGCCGCCGATGCCTGCAAGCATGTTCTGTGCGAAAAGCCGATTGCACTGAAGGCCGAGGAGATCGATACCCTCATCGCCGCGCGTGACCGCAACCGTGTTATCATCTCGGAAGCCTTCATGGTCACCTATGCGCCCGTCTGGGCGAAGGTGAAGGAACTGCTGGCGTCCGGCGCGATAGGCACACTGAAGCATGTTCAGGGCGCTTTCAGCTATTTCAATCGCGATCCCGGCAATATGCGCAATATTCCCGAACTGGGTGGCGGCGCCTTGCCGGATATCGGCGTTTACCCGACCATCGTTACCCGCTTCGCTACCGGCGCGGAACCCCGGCGCGTACAGGCCACCGTCGAGCGCGATAAAGAATTCGGCACGGATATCTATTCCAGTGTCCGGGCCGATTTTGGCGATTTCGAACTGAGTTTTTATCTGGCCACACAGCTTGCCGCCCGTCAGCTCATGGTTTTCCATGGCACTGAGGGGTATATCGAGGTCAAGTCTCCGTTCAACGCCAATCGCTGGGGTGCGGAAGAGATCGAGCTGACCAATCAGGCCCACAATCAGTCGCAAATCTTCCGGTTTCAGGATAGCCGCCAATACAAACTGGAGGCGGAGGCCTTTGCCCGTGCGGCGAAGGGTGAGGGCGACGTCGTGACGCTGGAAAGCTCGAGAAAGAACCAGCTTTTCATCGACGCTATCTACCGTGCAGCGGAAAAGGATGGCTGGGAGACAGTTTAGTCCTGATCCTGCCGTTGCTTTTGAAGCCGCCAATAGCCGTAAAGCGCCAGCACAAATGCTGCGAGTGCTGAAAAAGCAAGCGGGACGAGCGGCTGCACCAGCGGGTTGCGCCATTGCAGCAGGGCAAACAGCCCGACGCTGACGATCCGTGAGGTAAGCGTGACGGCATTTGTCAGGAAGCTGTTCAGCCTGGCTGATGCCTCACTATACGAACGGTTCAGCCGCCAGCTTGTTGCAAGCCCCGTTGCGGCGCCCGGCAAACGGGCGGCAAGCGGATCGACGCCGAGATAGAAAATAAGCAGACAGGTAACGACGAGATCAACGGCCAGTCCGCCGATCTCGGTCAGTGCAAAGTGCGGAAGCCTCAAGGCGATGTACTTTTAGAGGGTTGGCTTGGTGGAACGCGGGCGCTGCAGCACCAGAAGGCTGATAACGACACCCACGACACCGAAATTGTAACCGGCGAGCGCCAGAAGCAGCGAGATCAAGGGCACGGCCGTGGAAGAAAGTGCAATCGCCACGCCATAGGCACCGATAACCATCATGCAGATGAAAACGATGCTGAAAACCGAACGGAGCGCAACTGCGGTTACGCCGAGCACTGTGGCGGTAAGAAAAATCATGATGCCGCCTCCTCTTTGATTGTCGGGCCTGAGGGAAGGCTTAACGCCGTTTTCCCTAACGAACCCTTGTTTCCTCCTCCCATCCTCATCTTCCTAACTCGTTAGTTGAGGATATGGTTTCAACGTCGTTAAAATGAGGCTGGTCGGCGCCGGCATTTCCGAATCGGCGGGTTTTGGTTACAAACGGGCATGAGCGATATTTTCTCCCACGCAGCATTGAGCAATCTTGCCGAGTTCTCGGTCTCCGAACTGTCGGGTTCCATCAAGCGCACGGTGGAGACGGCGTTCGAGCAGGTGCGGGTGCGCGGCGAGATTTCCGGCTATCGTGGTCCGCATTCGTCCGGGCACGCGTATTTCTCGCTGAAGGACGACCGCGCCCGTATCGACGCGGTGATCTGGAAAGGCACCTTCTCGCGGCTGAAGTTCCGCCCCGAAGAGGGCATGGAAGTCATCGCCACCGGCAAGGTCACAACCTTTCCCGGCTCCTCGAAATACCAGATCGTCATCGAAAGTCTCGAGCCGGCCGGTGCCGGCGCGCTGATGGCGCTTCTGGAAGATCGACGTCGGCGGCTGGCGGCGGAAGGGCTGTTCGATGCGGCTCGCAAGCGCCGGCTGCCCTTCATGCCGCATGTCATCGGCGTCGTCACCTCGCCGACGGGCGCTGTCATTCGCGACATCCTTCACCGCATTTCCGATCGCTTTCCGGTCCATGTGGTGGTCTGGCCGGTCAAGGTGCAGGGTGAAGGTTCGGGCGAGGAGGTGGCGAACGCCATTCGCGGTTTCAACGCACTTCAGCCCGGCGGTGCGATCTCGCGGCCCGACGTACTGATTGTCGCGCGCGGCGGCGGCAGTCTGGAGGACCTCTGGAGTTTCAACGATGAAATCGTCGTGTGCGCCGCTGCCGAAAGCGAAATCCCGCTGATTTCCGCCGTCGGGCATGAAACCGATACGACCTTGATCGACTACGCCGCCGATGTGCGTGCGCCAACCCCGACGGGCGCCGCCGAAATGGCCGTGCCGGTGCGTGCGGAACTTGAAGCGCAGCTTTCCGGCCTTGCCGCGCGCCTTGCCGGCTCGGTTTCGCGGCAGATGGATAATCGCCGCCAGGGCGTGCGGGCGCTGGTGCGTGCCTTGCCGTCCCTCGATCAGCTTCTGGCCCTGCCGCGCCGCCGTTTCGATGAGGCTGCAAGCGGTCTTGGCCGGGGATTGGAATTGACGACGCTGAACAAGCGCCGCGCCTTCGAACGTTCCGCTTCGGGGCTGAGACCGGAGACCCTGCTAAACGGTCTCAAACACCACAGGCAACGCGTCACCGAACGTATGCACCGGGCCGAGACCCTGGTGGAGCGCCGTTTGCTGCAGGGCAAAGGCCGGGTTGATTCCTTCGATTCCGCGCTGCGTTCGCTCCCCGCCCGCCTGCTTGGCCAGCTGGAACGGCAGAAGGAGCGGGTCGTCACTGCTGTGCGTCGGGCCGATACCGCCGTATTGCACCGCATGGCGCAGAACCGCGCGGGCGTTGCCGCTCATGACCGCATCCTGCAATCTCTGTCTTATAAAAACGTGCTGAAACGCGGTTATGCCGTGATCCGTGACGAAGAGAACCGGCCGTTGACGCGTGCGGCAGCTATCGCTTCAGGTGCTGTGGTCTCGATGGAATTTGCCGATGGCTGCGTCTCGGCCATCACGACGGGGGAGGGCGCACCGTCCCCCGATAACCCCATAGCGCCAAAAAAGAAGCCGGCGAAACCGGCTTCTTCCGATCCGGGCAATCAGGGCAGCCTGTTCTGATCAGATCGACGCCGTATCCGAAAAACGGCGGCTGACAGTGAAGGTCTTTTCGATATCGGGGTGCAGTTCCATGCCAAGGCCGGCGCCCGGCGGCACGGTAATCATGCCGTTTTTCACCTCAGGCAATGCGGTGACGAGATCGCGATACCAGGTCTTGTAGAAGGCGCGCACGCTTTCCTGCACCAGCGCATTCGGCGCATTGAGCGACAGATGCGTGGAGGCGCAGAGCACGACCGGGCCAGTGCAATCATGCGGCGCGACCGGCAGATGCCAGGCCTCCGCCATGGAGGCGATCTTGCGCGCCTCCGAAAGTCCGCCGCACCAGCTGATGTCAAGCATCACCACGCCGGCTGCACCTGTTTCCAGCAGGTCACGGAAGGCCCAGCGGGAGCCGAGCGTTTCGGATGCGGAAATGGGCGCTGGCGACACGGCGGCATAACGCGTCAGGCTGGAAAGGCTGTCCATCTTGATCGGGTCTTCGTGCCAGAAGGTCTGGTAGGGGGTAAGCGCCTTGGCGATCTGCATGGCGGGCAGAAGCTGCCACATCGAGTGGAACTCCACCATGATATCCATCTTGTCGCCCACCGCCTTGCGAATCTTTTCGAACGGCTCGAGCGCGCTTTTCAGGTCCGGCATCGAGATATATTGCCCGCGCGTCTTTTCCGCCGCCGCATCGAAGGGCCAGATCTTCATGGCGGTGATGCCGTCTTCCAGCAGCGAATGGGCAAGCTCGTCGGCCCGGTGCAGAAAGCCGTTCAGATCGTCATAGTCCTTGCCGCCGGAAAGGCCGTAATTGGCTGTCTGCTGGCCGGTCGCTTTCTTGATGTATTCGGTGCCTGCGCAGGTATTGTAGGTGCGGATTTCCCTGCGGCTGAAACCGCCGAGCAGCTGGGCGATGGGCTGGTTGGTGGCCTTGCCGAAAATATCCCACAGCGCGATGTCAAAAGCGGAGTTGCCGCGCACTTCCGCGCCCGAGGAACGGAAGCCGAGATAACCGACAAGGTCTTGCGCCAAGAGGTCGATTTGCAGCGGGTCGCGACCGATTACCCGGGGCGCGATATATTCATGGACATAGGTTTCCACCGTCTCGGCGCCATAAAAGGTTTCGCCAAGCCCGGTAATACCTTCATCCGTATGGACCAGAACCCAGAGCAGGTTTGCCCGTTCCGCCACACGGACGGTCTCAAGTTTCGTGATTTTCATGAAGTATCTCCTCCAGAGGCAGGTCGTGTTCCGCCTGGAACGGTGTTTGAAAAATCAGGCGATGCCGGCGGCCAGAAGCGCATGCACGCTTTCATCGAAATGCCGCGCCATCAGTGTTGAAGCCGTTTGCGGATCGCCGGCGGCAATGGCCTGTCCGATGGCGATGTGAAGCTCGCTTGCGGCATGGCGCTGCGCATCGGATGTGCGGCTTTTCCAGCCGATCGGCCAGGTCTGACGCGTCACATTCTGGAAGGCGGCGAGAATGAGTTCGAAAACCGGGTTCTTGGAGGCCCTGGCTATGGCGATGTGAAAAGCAAGATCGTGTTCCATGACCTTGTCGTTGTCGCCGAAATCCCGCTCCATATTGTTGGCATGGTCGAGAATGGTCAGCGCCTCCGCATCGGTGCGCCTCAGCGCCGCAAGCGTCACGGTTCTGACTTCGATGGTGCGGCGTACGTCGTAAATCTGCTGGATGTTGATCTGTTCGGTGTGAATGCCATGTTCGAACATCAATGACATTGCACCGTGATCCAGCGTCGCCACAGTGGCCCGCTTGCCGGCGCTCACGTCGATCAGCCGCATGGCAGACAGAGACCGGAAAGCCTCACGAACGACGGTGCGGGAGACACCGAGCTGCTGCGAGAGCGAAAGCTCGCTAGGGAGCTTCGCGCCGGGTGCGAGTTCGTTTTCGCGGATATGACGGGTGATAGCGCCGACCGTGCTGCTGACGAGACCGGCTTCATGCGAAATGGCGTTTAACATTTTTCCTCCAACCTGTAGTACAGGTTTATGGAAAATTGCTTACAGGATTTTCTGAAGCGAAACAAGCGCCATCACGGAGCCATTGTGTGTTTGTCGGCCAAAAAGGCCTATTCTTCGAAATCTCGCAAAAACCGTTTCAGCAGTCGGTTCAGCGTCGCACGGTCTTCTTCGCTGAGGCCGGCGACCAGGCGGTGCTGGTTTTCGACGTGAGCGCCTGCCGCTTCCTCGACAATCGCAAGGCCCCGTTCCGTCAGCGATATCAGGACGCTGCGCCGGTCGTTCGGGTTGTGGATACGTTCCACCAGGCCGGCTTTCTCGAGTTGGTCGATTCGGTTGGTCATGGTGCCGGAACTCACCATCGTCATGGCCAGGAGATCGCCGGGGGAGAGCCTGTAGGGTGAGCCGGAGCGCCGCAATGTCGCCAGTACATCGAAAGCGGAAGAGGAAAGCCCGTGCTTCAGCAGCGCCGCCTCTACCTCGCGGCCGAGATGGGTGGAAAGACGGTTCAGGCGCCCGAGCAGCCCCATGGGATCGACATCGAGATCGGGTCGCTCCCTGCGCCACTGCGCCAGAATGTGATCGACGTGGTCCAACGGTTCTTCGCTCATCACCAAGGCATAACAATTGATATCTTGACGTCAAGATAAAATCGACTAAGTTGGATTTATCTTGATATAGAGATTCTTGATATGAAGAAAAATACGACCTACTTAGCCGATGTGCTGGTGACAGCACTTGCTCCCGCCATCTGGGGAACCACCTATTTTATCACGACGGAATTCCTGCCGCATGGATATCCGCTGCATGTCGCCATGCTGCGCGCCTTGCCGGCCGGTGTCCTGCTGCTGCTTCTCGTCCGAAAGCTGCCGGAGGGTATCTGGTGGCCGCGCAGCTTCATTCTCGGTGCGCTGAATTTTTCGTTTTTCTGGGCGATGCTTTTCGTGTCGGCCTATCGGTTGCCGGGCGGTGTCGCGGCAACAGTGGGTGCGGTGCAGCCGCTCATCGTCATCGGGCTTTCGCGGCTGTTTCTCGCTGCGCCGATGCGGCCGCTCGCCCTCGTCGCCGGTTTTCTCGGCATTGCCGGCGTCGCGCTTCTGGTGCTGACGCCCGGCGCGGCACTTGATAGTATCGGTGTTGCCGCAGGCCTTGCCGGCGCCGTCTCCATGGCCTTCGGAACGGTGCTGACCCGCAAATGGCGCCCGCCGGTCTCGAACCTCACCTTCACAGCCTGGCAATTGACGGCGGGCGGCATTCTTCTTTTGCCGGTCGCCTATGTTCTGGAGCCGGCCTTGCCGGCGCCAACGGCCGCCAATATTCTCGGCATGGCCTATCTCGGCCTTATCGGTGCGGCACTCACTTATCTTCTGTGGTTTCGTGGGCTCGCCCGCATCGAGCCTTCCGCGGCGGCATCCCTCGGTTTTTTAAGCCCCGTCGTGGCCACCCTTCTTGGCTGGCTGGCGCTTGGCCAAAGCCTTGCGCCAACGCAGATCGCCGGGTTCATTGCCGTGCTTTTCAGCATCTGGCTCAGTCAGCGCAGCCAGTTGCCGAGGTAGGGGGGGCCGTCAGGCCCATTCGCCCTTGCGCATGACAGGAACCGTGGAGCCATCTGGCTTAACGCCGTCAATATCCACCTTGTCGGAACCGATCATCCAGTCGATGTGGATAAGGCTGGAATTGCCGCCCTGCGCCTTGATCTGATCCTGCGACAGCGAGGCGCCGTCGAGAAAACATTTCGAATAGCACTGGCCAAGCGCGATGTGGCACGAGGCGTTTTCATCGAATAGCGTGTTGTAAAACAGGACTCCGCTTGCCGAAATTGGCGAGGAATGCGGCACAAGCGCCACTTCACCGAGACGTCGCGCGCCCTCATCGGTGTCGAGCACCTTGTTCAGCACAGCTTCGCCCTTGGAAGCCTTTGCTTCGACGATGCGACCGGCTTCGAACTTCACCTGGATATCATCGATCAGGGTTCCCTGATGCGACAATGGCTTGGTGCTGGACACATAACCATCGACGCGCAGCGCATGCGGTGTGGTGAACACTTCTTCGGTCGGAATATTCGGGTTGCAGGTCACGCCATTCTTGGCCGTGGAGGCGCCGCCATGCCATTCATGGCCATCCGCCAGACCGATCTTTACGTCGGTGCCCGGGCCGGTGAAATGCAGCGCGGAGAAGCGTTCGCCATTCAGCCATTCGGAGCGCTTGGCAAGATTGGCATTGTGCTGCGCCCATGCGGCGACGGGATCGGCCACATCCACCCGCGAGGCGGCGAAGATGGCATCCGCGAGCTTGCGCACCGCTTCATCTTCGGTGAGGCCGGGGAAGACTTGCTTTGCCCAGGACGGATTGGGGTAAGAAATGATGTTCCAGTTGATATCGAAGTTGGAAATCTTCTCCAGCGCCGGCTTATAGGCGGTGGAATTGGCCTTGTTGGCGCGCGCCACCTTGGCGGGGTCCTCTTCGGCCAGCAGCATGGGGTTGTCGCCGGCAATCGCCAGCCGCGCTGCGCCATTGGCATAGGCCTTGGCCATGCCCTCATAGAGCCAGCCGGAAGCCCGGTCGAAATTCGCGTCGCTGGCATGGCGGTAGCGCGAAAGCGTGGTTTCCTCGTCGGAATAGAAAGTGGTAACCAGCCCGCCGCCCGCCATATAGGCATGCTTGGTCAAAAACCTGACCAACGGCAGGGCCGCCAGCGGTGCAGTGATCACCAGATCCTGATCCTTCTGCAATTGCAAGCCGACCTTGACGGCGACTTCCGCGAGTTTTTCCAGTTTGACGGGATCGATGGGGGAAACGGTCATGATCTGCCTTCGTCTATTTCAATAGGAGGCGCCGACCATAGCCCATTCCTTCCGAAAGCCAAATGCTTTCAGGCGTGCCCCTCGCGCGTCAATCGGCGACCAGCGGTGCCGCAATGGCCTTCAGCGCCTTTTGGGCATCGCGTGGCGAAAGCCTTACCTGCAAGCCTCGCTGCCCGCCGTTCATGTAGACACAATCATGCGCCATGGCCGCGGCCTCGATGGCCGTCGGCACCTGCTTCTTCTGCCCGAAAGGGCTGATGCCGCCGACATGGTAACCGGTCGCCCGCTCCGCATCGGCGGGTTTCATCATGCTGGCGGACTTGCCGCCGAAGGCGGCGGCAAGCTTCTTCATGCTCACCTCGCGGTCGGAGGGGACAATGACGCAGACCGGCTTGCCGTCCAGCTCCGCCATCAGTGTCTTCAGCACCAGATGTGGCGCCTCACCGATCGCCTCGGCCGCCTGCAGCCCGATGCGATCGGCATTCGGGTCGTAATCATAAGTCACGGTGGTGAAGGCAATGCCGGCTTTAGTCAGCATCTGGGTGGCGCGGGTTGTTTTGGACATGGTGGGTTGCGTTCAGGCAAAAAGCGTCTGGTAGATTTCCGGCTTGAAGCCGACGGTTATCTTACCCTTCGCTTCCAGCACGGGCCGCTTGATCATGGAGGGCTGTTCCAGCATCAGCCCGATGGCCCTTTCTCGTGTAAGATCGGCCTTCTGGCTATCGTCGAGTTTCTTGAATGTCGTGCCGGATCGGTTGAGAACCGTTTCCCAGCCGGCGGCATCACACCATGTTTCCAGATGGGCGCGGTCGATACCGGCTGTCTTATAGTCGTGGAAAGAATAATCGACGCTGTTCGTCTCCAGCCAGCTTCTGGCCTTCTTCATCGTGTCGCAATTCTTGATGCCGTAAATCGTGACCGTCATGCTATCGCCTCTTCGTCTTCAAGCCTTCCGGCATAGCAAAATATCCATCTTATTCAAGCTGCCGCCTGAGGCGCCTTGCGTCGATTCATCCCTCATAATGCTTGAGCTATGCAAAATCGAGGTGGCTGACATCCAAACGAGCGCGAGCAAAGCTGCATGGCTTCCCTGCTACATCGAGAGTTGTAGAAGATGCCTGAAATCCCCATTATCTGGGCAACAAAGATGGAGATTAAAATGCGTCAGGTTGCAAAGACATCGCGTAACTTCTTCGGTGAAACCTTCGCCGTTCTCGGTGCAGCGCTCTCGGTTTCGGCCGCTGTTCGCGCACATCGCAAGCCCGCCCGTGCCGATCTAGAAGCTCTCGGCATCGACGGCAAGGCTTTCGACAAGGTTCAGCTCTAAGCTGCTATCGTTTGTAGCGAGGCGATTTCGCCTCGCCCGTGAGTATATTTTGGCGCGCCTTAGCGTTCCGACTGCTTCCGGTTCGGTCGTTTTCTAGGACCGATCAGTTTGTGCGGTAGATGTAGCTGACTTTCGAGCGGCTCATACCGATCCGCTTTTGCGGAGAGTGCGAAGCGTCCAAGGGACTCATGTCGGGTTTCGCCATTATGGCTGAAAACAAGCTCGAAATTACTCGCAAGCCAGCTATATGGCTTTCCGGCTGGCATCGGTTCCATCTTCCCGCAGCTATAAATCATCGTGATATGCGGTGTAAAAGATGGTGCAGGGATATAGGGAAGGTTCGCCTGTCGAAGCGCCCGTTGCAGCAGCCTCACCAGGGCATGGATCTCCGGCTGATCACCACCGTTTCGTAGGACCAAACTGTTGCGATTGCCAAAAAGTGCACTTCCATCAAAGATGACCGGAACAGGCCGCGCGCTTACCGCACCCATTGCCGCCTTCAGTCTGCTTGTCAGTCCGTGAGGGATCGTCTCGAAACATCCCAAACACAGCAGGGTTATGTGCAGAAGCTCGGCGGGATATGCCTCGCGGGTTGTCCGACCCAGAGCATGATGCGACGCATCGGCAAACATTCTTTCCGCCAATTGCCGTGGCGGCTTCAGCAGCAACAGGAGCTTGTTTCGAAAGCGTGGATTGACGCGTCGTATTTTCTGCGGCTCCAGCCCATCAAAGCAAAGCTGCCTCAAGGCTCTTTCGTCCGTCAACTCGCACTCCATGACGATGCTCCACAGCCTTATGCCAAGGCCGGAAACCTATCATTGTGCGGTGATAAAATAAAGAACAAAAGATGAACGGAAGGCGGAATTGCTCCGCCTTCGCTTATTCCCACTCGATCGTGCCGGGCGGCTTGCTCGTCACGTCGTAGACGACGCGGTTGATGCCGCGCACTTCGTTGATGATGCGGGTTGCGGCTCGGCCGAGGAAATTCATGTCGTAGGGATAGAAATCCGCCGTCATGCCATCCACCGAGGTTACGGCGCGCAACGCGCAGACGAAGTCATAGGTTCGATAATCGCCCATCACGCCCACGGTCTGTACCGGCAGCAGCACGGCAAAGGCCTGCCAGATGGTGTCGTAGAGACCGGCCTTGCGGATTTCATCGAGATAGATCGCATCCGCCTTGCGCAGAATATCCAGCTTCTCACGGGTAATCGCACCGGGGCAGCGGATTGCCAGGCCCGGGCCGGGGAAGGGGTGGCGGCCGATGAAGCTGTCCGGCAGGCCGAGTTCACGGCCGAGCGCACGCACTTCATCCTTGAAGAGTTCGCGCAGCGGCTCGACAAGCTGCATGTTCATGCGCTCGGGAAGACCGCCGACATTGTGGTGGCTCTTGATGGTGACCGAAGGGCCACCGGAAAAGGAGACGCTTTCGATGACGTCAGGGTACAGCGTTCCCTGCGCCAGAAACTTCGGTGCCCCCTTGCCATCGGCAGCGATCTTGGCCGCTTCGGCCTCGAAGACTTCGATAAACAGGCGACCGATGGTCTTGCGCTTCACTTCCGGATCGGAAACGCCCGAGAGTTCACCGAGGAACAGATCGGCGGCGTCAACGTGCACCAGCGGAATGTTGTAATGATCGCGGAACATGCCGACGACCTGCTCGCTTTCGCCAAGCCGCATCAGGCCATGGTCGACATAAACGCAGGTCAGCTGGTCGCCGATCGCCTCATGAATGAGGATGGCCGCAACGGAGGAATCGACGCCGCCGGAAAGCGCGCAGAGCACGCGGCCGGTGCCGACCTGCTCGCGGATCTTGCGGATCATTTCGGCGCGATAGGCGGCCATCGTCCAGTCGGATTTGAGCCCGACGATCTTGTGCACGAAGTTGGAAAGCAGCTTGCCGCCATCAGGCGTATGCACCACTTCCGGGTGGAACATGGTGGTGTAATAGTGACGCTTCTCGTCCGCGGCGATGGCGAAAGGTGCATTCTCGGAAGTCGCGATCACCTCGAAACCGTCCGGCAGCTTCGTGACGCGATCACCGTGACTCATCCACACAGGATAGCTCTTGCCCTGCTCCCAGAAACCGTCGAACAGAGGGCTTGCCTTCTTGATGTCGATATCGGCGCGGCCGAATTCGGCTGCGTGGCCACCTTCAACGGTACCGCCGAGCTGGGTGCACAGCGTCTGCTGGCCGTAGCAGATGCCGAGGATCGGAATCTTGCTGTCAAACACCGCCTGCGGTGCGCGCGGACTTCCTTCCGCCGTCACGGATGCGGGGCCGCCGGAGAAGATCACGCCCTTGGGCTGAAGCTTCTCGAACGCGTCTGCGGCATTCTGGAACGGATGGATTTCGCAATAGACCCCGGCTTCGCGGATGCGACGCGCAATCAGCTGCGTCACCTGGCTGCCGAAATCGATGATGAGAATGCTGTCTGGATGGGCTATCTGGGTCATGGCGAGCCTTTAAAGAAAAGCGGGGCTTTAGGCAACCCGGAAGCGGGCGTCAAAGGGCGGAAATTTGCGAAAATCGCAAGGTTCTAAAGGGCGATCACGCCGTCCTCGATGGCGCGGCAGAGCCGGTCGACGGCATCCGCCAGCTTTTCATCGATGACGTGCAGGTACTCCGTCCAGTCGTCCACATGGTTCACATCCTCCTTGCCGTCGGAAATGCCGCGCAGACTGACGAGCGGTACGCCGAAGCGCTGGCAGGCTCTTAAAACCGCAAAGGTTTCCATTTCCACCATATCGGCGTCGATCAGCCCGTAGGCCTCGCCTGAAACGACATTGGCGCCCGTGGAAAGCCGCGCCTCGGAAATGTCCGGTATCCGCAAAGGCAAGGCCACTTCGGCGGGCAGATCGAGCAGCGGCGTGCAGCCCTTTTCGAAACCGAAGGCGGAGGCATCCATGTCGCGATAGGAAACGGAAATGGCCTGATAGACGCCGGTTTGCTCCAGCGTCCGCGAACCGGCGGAACCGAGCGAAACGACGAGGTCCGGCAGGTGATCGGCCGCATCGAGACCGGCAAGAACGGCCGTGACTGCAATCGCCGCCTCGACCGGGCCGATACCGGTCATCAGCGGTGCAATGCGCGCCTGAAGATGGGGCCCGTATTCGGGGGAGGCCGCCATGACGAAGAGGACGGATTTATCCGCAACATGCGAAAGCCGGTAGCTCATCCGATAATATCCTCGCGACCCTTCACCACCATCATCGTGCCCGTCATGGAGGCGATCAGCTTTGCCGGCCCATCGGACAGGGCATATGCACGACCATCCGCCACGATCAGATTGTTGCCGGGCTTGATGATCTCGCCGCGAAACAGGAACCGCTCACCGCGCCCGGGCGACATGAGGTTGACCTTGAATTCGATGGTCAGCAGCGAGGCTTCCGGCTCAATGATCGTATAAGCGGCATAGGTGCAGGCCGTATCCAGACCCGCGGCGATGACGCCCGCATGCAATATGCCGTGCTGCTGCGTCAGCTTTTCATGAAAAGGCAGTTCGATTTCCACCAGACGGTGTTCGATACGGCTGATCTCGGCGCTGATCGCCTGCACCACGCCCTGCCGCGCAAAGCTTCTTTCTATCCGCTGACGAAAATCGCCGGGATCCGTGATCTCCATGGCCTACCTGCCTGCTTCTGCCTCATCGCAAACTGACATGGCGCGTGGCGGCAGGCAAGGCAAGGGCGGTGCGGAGAATTAGAACATTTCCAGAAAAAGTGGAGCCCGGTTTCCTTTCGGGAATACGAAAACAGTCTAGTTGAGCATGCCTATGCTCGCATTCAATACCGTGGCAAAGGCGACCCATACGGCATAGGGCACGAAAAGCCACATGGATATGCGGTCACGGCGGTAGGTGAGCGCCACAAAGGCGACGATGCAGATCAGCATCGGAATGATGATGATGAGCGCACCCGCCGGGCTCTGCATTCCGAAAAAAATCGGAGACCACAGGAAGTTCAGCACCATTTGCGTGAACCAAAGCCGCATGCGCGTCCCCATCGGCTTGCGGATCCATGTCCGTGCGCCAGCAATGCCGATCAGCACGTAAAGCGCGGTCCAGACGGGCCCGAAAATCCAGTTGGGTGGATTGAAGAAGGGCTTCTGCAGCGATTGATACCATTCGCCGGGCACATTGTTGACGCCAATCAGCGCCCCCACGGCAACAACGACAACCACAAAAACGATATAGACGGCAAGGTTTCTCATAGTCCGTCCAATGCAAAGGGCGGGCTTTTGTTCCCCTTTCTTTTCAGTATTTTAGCTGGGCAAACGCACGATGTGCTGGTCCCACGCCACGTCGCTGCGCCGGGTTTCGAAAAATCCGTCATAGGAAGATACCGCAATGCCTCTCGCGGCGGGCGCGACGCCTGCCGCTTCTCGCACGGTCGTCTCGGAAACGACGCGCCCGGTTTTCGCATCCAGCGTCACGGCGGCGTTGCCGTTGGGCGAGGTCAGTCCCACCAGCCCATCGCGCCGGTTGACGGCAATGGCCCCGACATAATTGGCGAGACGCACCGTCGTTTCTTCCGGCAGATCGACGAAGGCCACATCCTCACCCTTGGAGAAATGGCCGACAAGCGGCGGAAGATCGTTGCGCGGTCCCTCGTATTGACAGGCGAACCAGATACGGCCGTCATCGCCGAGATCGACATGACGGGTGGAAAGCTGCCGAAGCTGCTCCGGCATGGCGTGTTTCTGGATCACTTGTCCGGTCGAGGCGTCCAGAAGCACGAGGGACGGCTGCATGCTGTCGATATTGAGCTTGGTTCGGCCGAAATCCGGATGGGTTTCGATGCCGCCATTGGCGATCACGATCAGCCGGCCGTCATCGCTTACCGTCATGTCATGTGTGCCGATGCCATGCGCATCATATTCGCCGATGCGGGCAAAGCCGTTGCGGGCGTCATAGAGACCGATAACGCCGCGATTGCCGTCGAAGTCGTTTTCGCTGGCGTAAAGGATCGCGCCATCGGGTGAGAATTGCCCGTGGCCGTAGAAGTGGCGGTTTTCCGGTGTGTGCATCACAATCGGTTCGCCGCGCCGCGCGGGATCGAAGGCCATGAAGAAGGTGCCGGGCCGGCGCGCAAAGGCAACGGTCATGCCGGTCGCATGGCTCGTCGCCATTCCATGGGCGCGGGCAGGAAGCGCGACGCGGTCGATGATCTCGCCGCCTTCGCTCACCGTCGCAATGCCGTAGGACCCGTCACGGGCGCGAAAGGCGGAAGCGAAGACCGCGTCCGCCCGTTCGAGCGCATAAAGTGAACGGGGAGCCAGCGCGGCGAGAAAGGGAGCTCCTGCCGCCTTGATGAAGCTGCGCCGATCTATCAGCATCCGTTTGGCGCCGGAGATCATCGGTTCAATCTCCATCGGCGAAGGAAAAGCCGGAACTGAGGCCGATCGCGCCGCCATATTGATCGTTCAGGCGGTAGATCAGGTCTTTGCCATTGAGCAGCAGATAATCCACCTTGGCGCGCTGATCGTGCTGATCCAGCGCTTTTTGCACATCCGTATCGATTGTCCCGGCAACGCGGATCATCGATTTGGCGATGAAATCGATGGAGTTGACGATGGAGCGCTGATCCGGCGGTACGAGTTCGACCATATCCGCCGTGTGCAGCAGGGTCTGAACCGCCTTGATATTGGTGGAAATGCTTTGCCAGGTCTGGCCGGAGCGCCAATAAATGGCGGTGCGGGGAAAACCTGCCTTGTCCGGTCCCTTGTAGAAGGTTTCGATCCGCTGGTCGCGGATGGCTTCGGAGCCGTGGACGAGAATACCGAGCAGGGCAACAAGCGCCTCGCGCTCATCACGAAAGACGGGGTTGTCCGCTCCGGGCTCCGTCCAGTTTTTCTGCGCACCGTCAGGTGCGTTCCAGCTGTCGGAAAGCTCTGCCGCCACATTGGCGATATTGCCGGCGATAGCTGCGCCGTAGCGGCAGCGGAAATCACCTTTCCTGTCGAGCAGTTCTTCCGCTCCTGTTCCGTAAAGCACGAACTCAAGAGCGCCGAGCCCTTGCGCCGCAACGCTCTTGCCGCTGAGGCCGTCCGCACTCGTGACGCTTTCATCCTTTTCTGTGAGATAGCGCTGCACCTGTTTCAGCCCGAGACCCTTCTTGTCGGGGTAATAAAGCACCCGTTCGAAACGGTTCTTCTCAATGACAGGGCCGACACGTACGATCTCGATTGTCGACCAGCTTGACACCGTATCGACAAAGGCAGCCTTGGCCGCCGCCGCCGTCGTTTCCGAGGGAGCGGTGCAGAAAGCTTTCATGCGGTCTTCCAGCCTCTTCGCCGACTGCCGGAAGCGGTCATAGCCGGGACGGATAAAGCCGTTTACCGCCTTTTCCATCACACTCTGCACCTTAACCGGGTCGAGCGGCGGTGGCGGCATCAGTTCGACATCCTGCGCCCTCGCCGGAAGCGTGGTCAGAAGCACCAATACGGACATGACGCCGGAAATTTTTCGCATGGTATTTTTCATCAAAGGGACTCCAGAAAGGCCAGCAAAGCCTGCCGGTCGGATTTTTGCAAGGTGGCGAAGGCGTTTCGCGCTTTTTGCCCTTCGCCGCCATGCCACAATATCGCTTCCGGCAGGCTGCGCGCCCGGCCGTCATGCAGGTAAAAACCGTTGCCATTGACCTTTTGGGTGAGGCCTATGCCCCAGAGCGGCTGGGTCCGCCACTGCCGTCCGCTGGCTTCGCCCACCTGCTGGCCATCGGCAAGTCCTTCGCCCATGTCGTGCAGCAGAAAATCGGAATAGGGCCAGATCAGCTGGAAAGCATGCATGGGGTCGGCGGCGTCGCGGCGGGTTACGAATTTCGGGGTGTGGCAGGCCGTACAGCCGGAGGCGTAGAAAAGCTGCTTTCCCTGCAGGACCATCGGATCATCGACGTTGCGGCGGCGCGGCACGGCGAGGTTTTCGGTATAGAAGGTGACGAGATCGAGAACCGGATCGGGCGCCTCCACCGGCCCGAGCCGGGGCTGCACGCCGGTCGGCATGGCAAGACAGTCCTTCTGGGCCTCGGTGCAATCGCCATAGGCATTCGGCGCATCCGGCGTGGAAATGCCGATATCGTGGGAAAAGGCGCTGGCGCTCTGGTCGCGCACGCTCGCATTTTGCGCTTTCCAACCAAACCGCCCGAGTTTCACCTCGCCAGTGCGATGGTCTTTGACCCATGCGGGACGCCCGGCAATGCCGTCGCCATCGTTGTCGTTCGGGTCGGCCTTGGCCAGAATATCGGCCTCGGCAATGGCCTCAATCAGGCCCAGCCCGAGGGTGGGCATGGCAATGCGCGCTGAAAGCGCCGTGTCGGCGCCAAGCGGGCCATATTGCAGATTCGCCACGGCATAGTCGGGCTTGCGTAACATCACCACCTCGCCATCCGCGAATTGAACCGGCTCTTCCCTATAGGTGATGACTGGCTTGCCTTCGGCTGCAAGGCCGGGAATGGCCAGGTTCTGAAGCTGCCGGCCATAGGTCTCATCGGGAAAATTCAGCACTTGGTGGCTGGCAATGGCCTGTCGTTCGGCTTCGTTGCGGGCCGGTCGCGCCAGCCGCAGAAACAGCGAGACGGCGTCTTCTCCGGCAAGGGGCGGTCGACCCCTGCCATCCTTGACATGGCAGGTCTGGCAAGAACGTGCGTTAAAAAGCGGCCCGAGCCCATCCGAGGCCTGTGTGGAAGAAGGGGAGGAGACCCAGAGCTTCTGGAACAGCGCATTGCCGAGCTTGAAATCCTGCTTTCGCTCGAGCGGCATGGTGGTGGAAGGATGTGAAAACGCGCCGCTGTCGGCTTTGCCGACACTTGTCGTCGCTCCGCCTGACATGGCCTCGAAAGGTTCCGGCCTGGTAAAATACGTCGTTGGCGCGGTCACGGCCAGTACGCGACTTCGATCTTTTTCCGTCAGATCGTCCCGCAGCGGTTCGGCAAGCGCAATCGACGCTGCAAGGCAGGCTGCCGCGGCGAAGAAGAATGGCTTGCGGATCGGCGGCGGCAAAAATTGCATGAAAACAAGGGTGGATGGAGAATAACGGGCCGCGGCGATCCACGGCCCGCTTTACCGCTTATTTGAAGACGGTGTTAGGATTGTCGAGGCTGTCGGAGCCTTCAAGCTCGATCTTGCCCAGATCGAGCGCCGCAATGACGCGTTCGACAGTCTTCGTCTGGTCGAGCAGGCCGTCGATGGCCGTCTGAACCACGGCGTTGCCTTCCTTGTTGCTCTCGCCGATCATCTGGTCATAGGCCTCGACGGTCTGCGCGCGCTTTTCCATCGCGTGCATGGCGTCGAGCGTCTTGTTCAGCTTCGCCAGCATTTCGTCGTTCAGAGCCTTGTCCTTGGCGCCGACCAGTTCAGACAGCGAGGCGCCCGTCATCTTCGTTCCGTCTGCGCGGGTGTAGTCACCGGTATAGGCCGAGGCGATGCCGATCGCGTCGTAAAGATGCGAATTGTAGGTGTTGTCGGAGAAGCAATCATGCTCTTCTTCCGGGTCGTGCAGCAGAAGGCCGAGCTTCATACGCTCACCCGCCAGCTCGCCATAGGAGAGCGAACCCATGCCGGTGAGGATGGCGGTGAGGCCCGCTTTCGGATCGGCTTCCAATGTCTTCGTGGCTTCGCCCTCCGGCGCCCAGGCATCCACCATCTCCTGAAGATCCTTGATCAGCAGGGTCGAAGCGGATTTCAGGTAATCGGCGCGACGGTCGCAATTGCCGTTCGTGCATTTTGCTTTGTCGTAGTCGGTGTAGGGGCGGTTGCCTGCGCCCGGTCCGGTGCCGTTCAGATCCTGACCCCAGAGCAGAAATTCGATGGCGTGGTAACCGGTCGTGACATTGGCTTCGACATCGCCCGCCTCGTGCAGGCTTTCGATCAGCTCGGGGGTGATCTTGGAGGCGTCGACCTCTTCACCGCTGATCTTGATCTTCGGATTGGCGATGATGTTGGCGACGTAAAGCTCGTTCTCGTCGCTTTCCGTCCCGTAGGAGCCGTCGACATAGTCGATCAGGCCTTCATCCAGCGGCCAGGCGTTCACCTTGCCTTCCCAATCGTCGACGATCGGGTTGCCGAAACGATAGACTTCCGACTGCTGATAGGGAACGCGGGCCTTGATCCATGCTTCCCGGGCGGCTTTCAGGGCTTCTTCGCTCGGCGTTGCGATCAGCGCATCGATAGCCTTGTCCAGCGCCTTCGCCGTGGTCAGCGAATCCTCATATTTCGCATGCGCGACATCGGCGTAATGCTTGACGACGGCCGCCGCATCGGTGGCAGCCCGGGCGGGAAGCGCGGTGAAAACCGCAGATGCGGCAAGAAGCGCAAGAGAAGCGCTGAGAATGGTTTTGCGGATCATGATCCCTCTCCTTCGACAGGCGCGAAATGACTTCGCGCCGCGGCAAGCGAGTTCTGACCCAATCATAAACTTGTGTCAAACATTCTAGTTTAGAATGCTTAGAAACAAGACCCGGCGTCGTATTCCAAGAAAAATCGGTGCTTGCAAAGACGGTACTATGCTTTGCGCTTCATCAAGCAGAAGAAGAAGCCATCCGTATCTGTGGTTGCAGGCGTTAACGTCACTGTCTTGCCGTCGGAGGAATGCGGTTTGTTCGCGTGGCCGCCGAAAGTCAAATGCCAGCGCTCCAGTGCAGAACCGATCGTAAATTCTGGATTTTCCTTACAGAAACGTCCGACCTGCTGTTCGTTTTCTTCAGGCAAAACCGAACAGGTGACATAAAGCAGCTCGCCGCCGGGCCGCACGAAACCCTTGGCCTGCGAAAGCGCCTCGCCCTGCTGCTGCACGCGTTCTTCCAGATTGCGCGCCGTCAGGCGCCATTTGGTGTCGGGACGGCGGCGCCAGGTTCCGGTGCCGGTGCAGGGTGCGTCGACCAGAACGCGGTCGAATTTTTCCTGGAACGGGGCAAGGCCCGCTGCGCGGTCATGCACCTGCACATTGCGCGTACCGGCACGCTTCAGCCGCTCGATGATTGGCGCGAGCCGCTTGCGATCGGCATCGAAAGCGTGGACCTGACCTTTATTGTTCATGCTGGCGGCCATGGCCAACGTCTTGCCGCCACCACCGGCGCAATAATCGAGGACCTGCTCGCCTTCCCGAGCACCGGCAAGATCGGCGACGATTTGCGAGCCCTCATCCTGCACTTCGAACCAGCCCTTCTGGAAGGACAGTTCGGCGGTGACATTCGGTAGACGGGATGGGCCTTGGCCGGCGGGAATGCGCACACCCTGCCGGGCGATATGCGTGGCTTCCGCGCCGCTCTCCTCCAGCGCCTTCAGCACCTTGTCGCGCGTCGCTTTCAAGGTGTTGGCGCGCAGATCAAGCGTGGGCCGTTCGTTGAGCGCCTGCGCCTCGGCGAGCCAGCGCTCTCCAAAGGCGGTTTCGAAGGAAGATTGTACCCATTCGGGTATGTCGCCCTGAATATAGGCCGGTGCGTCACCGAAGGAACGGGAGAGGAAGGCCTTCTGCCTTTCCGCATCGGGTGCGGTGGGCGCGAATTTGTCGCCGTCGAATTCCGCCTCAAGGTCCGAAAAGCTTTTGCCCCACTGCCGCAATAGAACCGCATAGGCGAGAGAGGCGGCGCTGTCGTCATCCATCAGCCAGGCGTGGGAGAGCTTCATGCGCAGCGCGTCATAAACGATGTTGCCGATTGCGGCCCGGTCGCCGGAACCGGCGAAACGATGGGCAAGGCCCCAATCTTTCAGAGCATCGGCGACGGGACGCCTGCGTCCCTCAATATCCGCCAATACTTCGATTGCTCCGGCCAAACGCCCGCCTAAACGCATTGTCTACCTCGTTCTTGTGCTAAGCCCGGTTGGTAGACGCGAATGACGGCGAGGGCAAGGCTCAATCGGCCTTGACGATCTCGTAGCAGACCTTGGCGGTGCCGGAATTGATCATGCCGATGTTCTTGGCGGCCGCCTTGGAAAGATCGAGAACGCGACCCTTGATGAACGGCCCGCGGTCATTGATACGCACCACAACGGCCTTGCCATTGCGCGCATTGGTCACCTTGATCTTGGTGCCGAACCGCAAAGAGCGGTGGGCAGCGGTCAGGTGGGCAGCGTTCATGCGCTCACCCGAAGCAGTCTTGGAGGTCAACGCATACCACGATGCGCCTCCACAACCATTTGCCGCATTCGCCTGAAGAGGCGCAATGATGGAACAGGCGGCGATAGTTGCAGCGGTGAAAGTTATACGACGGATATTCAACAAACTGTACTTCCCTGAAAATCGGCCCCGCGCCGATTGATTGTGCCCTTGCTAAACGGCCATGAACTGGCCTGAACGCCTTTTGATGCGAGATTGTAGGGCGAGGGAAAAATGGCGAAAAAAAGCTGAGCTCAAATCACGAACCGTTACAGCCTGTAATATTCGTGATCGTTAGCCGGGAGCCTGTCAGAGCGTGCTTTAAGAAAAAAGTGGAAAAAATAACGCGGAATCAATAGTTAATCGAAATGCTGTTGCAGGTCACGACTTCGTGAATCTGGTTCACGAAATGTAAGTGAAATATTTTTCTAATTACTCTGAATTTACTGATTTTTGGGCGGTTAATAAAATCCTAATTGGCTGAAATGAGACGAAAACCATCCGCAAAAGCGGGCTTGGAAGGATTTTTCATCACTTTTCGACAGGGGATTTTTCAGCCCCGCCAGACGCCGTTTTCCCACAATTGTCTGAGGGAGAGCCTGTACTCCGGAAAGCGGAAATCGAAGCCGAGATCGCGTATTCTGGCGTTGGAAACGCGCTTGTTCTCGCCATAAAAAGAGCGCGCCATCGGCGTCAGATCGGCGGTCTCGAAGGCCTGTTCGGGTGGCGGTTCCACCCCCATCAGCGCTGCTGCGAAGCTCACCACATCCTGCGGCGGGCAGGGTTCATCGTCGGTCACGTTGAAGATGCCACGTTCGTCTTTCGCTACAAGAAAGGCAAGTGCTGCACCGATATCCTCGACCCGGATGCGATTGAATACCTGATCTTTCTTCACTAGCCGCCGCGCCGTTCCCTTCTCGAAATTCATGAAGGTATTGCGTCCGGGGCCGTAAATTCCGGAAAGGCGCAGGATGGAAAGCGGCGCACCCGCCTTTTCCGCCGCCGCAGTCCAGGCGGTTTCCGCAGCCACCCGTTCCACGGATCGCGCGGAGACCGGGCGGCAGGGCGTTGTCTCGTCCACCCAGGCGCCGCCATGATCGCCATAAACGCCGACGGTGGAAAGATAAGCGACCCATTTCAGATCGGGCATGAGCTTTTTCAGATCGCCGCCCAGAAGCGCAAGCAGCGGATCGCCATCCTTGCCCGGCGCGACGGATTGTACGAGATGGGTAACATTGCCCATTGCGGCGACGAGTTCGTCGTTGAGTTGAATACCGTCGAAGAGCAACGGCGTCATGCCTGCGGCGGCGAGGTCTGGGAACCTGTTCTGGCTGCGTGTGGTGCCGGAAACGCTTGCTGCTTCGGTCTTTAGCGCGTTAGCGATTGCTTTTCCTGAATATCCCGCGCCGAAAATCATCACATGCATGCGTCACGCCCCTGCCAGTTGCCATTCCATTTCGGCCTCCGGATCAGGCTCCGGGGCGCGACCGGCAGAGTATGTACGGAATTCGTCCCTGTCCATAAGCCGTGACAAAGCCCATGCGGCCATGCCGCGCACCTCCGGCGAAGGGTCTGTTTCGGCAAGCGCCTTGCATTGTTCCACGAATTGCCGGTCGGCGGAGTTGCCCGCCGCGATCAGCACGTTGCGGATGAAGCGATTGCGGCCGATGCGCTTGACGGGCGAGCCGCTGAAGAAACTGCGAAAGGCGGCGTCATCGAGCGTGAGCAGGGAGGCGATGGAAGGCTCCTTCAAATCCTCGCGCGCCTGCAATTTCATCTCGGAGGCGCTGGCTGCGAATTTGTTCCACGGACAGGCGGCAAGGCAGTCGTCGCAGCCATAGATGCGATTGCCGATCATCGGCCGAAATTCGTGCGGGATCGGCCCCTTGTGCTCGATGGTGAGATAGGAAATGCAGCGGCGCGCATCCAGTTGATAGGGCGCGGGGAAAGCGGCCGTCGGACAGGCATCGAGACAGGCGCGGCACGACCCGCAATGGTCCCTCTCAGCCTCGTCAAGACAGAGTTCGGCCGTGGTGAACATGCTGCCGAGAAATAGCCACGAACCATGGGTGCGGCTGACGAGGTTGGTGTGCTTGCCCTGCCAGCCGAGACCGGCGGCGGCGGCAAGCGGTTTTTCCATTACGGGTGCGGTGTCGACAAAGACCTTTACGTGCTCGCCGGCACGCGCGGCAAAACGGGTAGCGATTTCTTTCAGCCGCCCCTTGATGACGTCGTGATAATCGCGATTGCGGGCATAGACCGAAATGGCCGCCTTGTCGGGTTTGGAAAGCAGGCCGCGCGGATCTTCTTCCGGACCGTAGTTCAGCCCGAACATGACGATGGAACGAACGTCTCCCCAGAGCGTTTTCGGCTCTGCCCGGCGGGCCTCGGTTTCCTCCATCCACGCCATCGTGCCGTGATAGCCATTGTCCAGAAACTGTCTCAGCCGTTCGGGTGCGAGCGGAATGCTGTCTGGGGCAGTGATGCGGCAGAGATCGAAGCCAAGTGAAAGCGCTTCCCGACGAACGAAGTCCGTCAGTTTATGCGCGCGTATTCGCTGCTTTTCGCTCGCGACGTCGATGGTCGTGTCTCCTGCGGGTTAATCTGCGGCATATATAATGCATGTCGCCCGAAAGTGTGCAGCGGTTTCGGGACAACGACATGCTTTACATAAAGCCGCACGCCGCAGCAAATAACCGGATGGGCAGACCTTAGAAGTCCAGATCGGCGTAGTGGGAAGAAGGGGCAAGTCGGGGAATGCGTTCGCTGAGGAACGGCCGGAAGGAAGGCCGGGATTTCACCCGCTGATACCATTCCTTGGCAATCGGCGCTTCGAGCCAGTTGATCTCACCGAGATAATCCAGCACCGAGACCGCGGCAGCCGCGGCAAGATCGGCATAGCTCAACCGGTCGCCGGCCAGCCAGGTGCGCGAGCCGGCCAGCCATTCCAGATATTTGATGTGCTGGCGAATATTGTTGCGGGCGGTGCGCAGCAGCTTGGAATCCGGCGGTCCGCCACCCTGCGCCGCCGTCATCTGCAATTTATAGACCCGTTCCCGCACCAGCGGCCGGGTCACGTCGTTTTCCATCTTCTGCAGAAACCATTCCGTCAGCCGGCGGATTTCAGCACGCTGAAACGGGTCTTCGGCAAGAAGCCGACGGTCGCGCTTCAGAACCCCGTGCGTTTCGTCAAGAAATTCCGCAAGCACATAGGGCCCGCTCAGCGACCGCATATTGTCGTCCAGATAGACCGGCAAGGTACCGGCAGGATTGAGCGCCAGAAACTCTCGCCGTCTTTCCCATGGCTGCTCCTCCACGAGATCGGTCTGGAACCCGTATTCCGCAAGGATCAGACGAACGAACCGGGATGCGGTCGACATCGGAGAGTGATAGAGAGTTGGCATCGGTACTCAATTTTTACGATTGGTTGTCATGATCGGCATTGCCGAAAAACTTTTTCAGTTTCGCTTCATCAAGACGCTATAAGAACTCGGCTACTTTAAAACAAGTTTAACGCTATGGCATGTCTCCCAAAAGTGTGCAGCGGTTTTGGGGCAAAGACGTGCATAAAAACAAAAATTTAAAGTGCGTCGCACCGGTTCGGTCGAACGCGTCGCGCTTTATTACCGTGCATTGCCGCTTTCCCCTGAAAAGAAGGATATCTCATGGGTGACCAGTCGATCATCAGCGCACTTCTGCTGGGCATTATCGAGGGTCTGACGGAGTTCATCCCCGTCTCCTCAACGGCGCATGTGCTGCTGGCCGGGCATTTCCTAGGCTTCAAATCACCCGGCAACACCTTTGCCGTTCTTATTCAGCTTGGTGCGATCCTTGCGATCCTCCTTGTTTATTTTCAGAAGCTTGTGTCGATTGCGCTCGCTTTGCCGACAAGCGCGAAAGCGCGCCGCTTCGTGCTGGCCGTTGCTCTCGCTTTCCTGCCGGCGGCGATCATCGGGGCTTTGGCGCATGACTTCATCAAGACCGTGCTGTTTGAAACGCCGATGCTCATCTGTGCGGTGCTGATCGTCGGCGGCGTCATCCTGCTTGCGGTCGATCGTATGCCGCTGAAACCGAAATATACCGACATCATGGATTATCCGCCGTCGCTTGCCTTCAAGATCGGCCTCTTTCAATGCCTTGCGATGATTCCCGGCACGTCGCGGTCTGGCGCCACAATCGTCGGATCGCTGCTGATGGGAACGGACAAGCGCTCCGCCGCCGAGTTTTCGTTCTTTCTGGCAATGCCGACCATGCTCGGTGCTTTCACGCTCGATCTCTACAAGAACCGCGATGCGCTGAGCTTCGATGACGGCGCGCTGATCGCCGTGGGGTTCATCGCCGCTTTTGTCTCAGGCCTCTTCGTCGTTCGCTCTCTGCTGGATTTCGTATCGCGGCGAGGCTTTGCACCCTTCGCATGGTGGCGCATCGTCATCGGTTCGCTGGGACTGATCGCGCTTCTTGTGCTGGGGTGAGCCATCGGCGGCAATAATCTGCGCTCGCAACGAACAAAAAAGCGCCCCGGAGAACCGGCGGCGCTTTTTCTTTGAAACTTTTAAAGTCCGATCAGTTGGTGCTGATCGAAGCCGTTGCGCAGGGGTCGACGCCATAGGCTGGAGCGCAACCGCTCTTGCCCGCTGCAACCGTTCCCGGCGCCATGAAAGAACCCGCCAGAACCACCAAAGCCGCACACGCAAAAAAGAGTGCGATAGATCTGCCCATTTTATGATTGCCTTTCAGACGTTCGTTCGCGCGGATCATGCCGCCGTGTGTGAATTGAGGGTTCGGGATATGTTTGGAATGTGGCGAATATCAATAAAGCAGCTTGTTGAATACCGGGTTAATGCGAAGTCTTTTCCACAGTTGCGCTTGTGCCACGCTTGCCTGTGGAGCCCGGACGACCGTTAACTTTTACCCGGCTTTGCAACGCAGCCTTAGTTCATTCAACACCTCCCCTGCAGTTGAGGGGAAAATGCGCGAATAGCGGTTTGGTTGCGATTGAATTGCGCAAAAACAAAAAGCGGGAATGGCTCCCGCTTTCGTTTATGAGCGATGAGGCTGAAGGCAGGCCTCAGGCCGCTTTTCCGGCATTGGAGAACTGCCCGTGCGGGCGATATTGCACCATGTAGGAAGGCAGAACCGACGCAACGCGAACAGGGGTGATGCCGATACCTTCCAGCGTCAAGCCGTTCTTTTCGGCGTCAGTGGAAACGACATTGTCTTTTTTCAGCATGGTCACCTGATCGGGCGTCAGCGGCGGCGCAATCAGAGGTACCATTGAAGCGATCTTGCCAATCATCGACGCGACGCCGAAAGGCAGGTTGACGAAAGGACGCTGCCGGTAGGTCGCGGCAAGAACCGCCTCGAGACAGTCACGGAACGTCATGACATCCTGACCGCCGAGTTCATAGATCGCGCCTGGCTTTAGCTTGCCATCGACGCCACGGGCGACGGCTTCCGCGACATCCTCGACATAAACAGGCTGGAACCTGGTTTTTCCGCCGCCGATCAGCGGCAGGAACGGCATGCTGCGGGCCATCTTCGCGAACTTGTTGAAGAAATCGTCTTCCGGTCCAAATATGATCGACGGGCGCAGGATCACGGCGTCAGGAAGGGCGGAATGAATGGCGGCCTCGGCGCGGCCCTTGGTGCGGCCATAACCGGTCGGCGAATTGGCGTCCGCGCCGATGGCGGAGATATGCGTCAGTGTCGCACCCGCGTCGCGGGCCGCCTCAGCAATGGCTTTCGCGCCGAATTCCTGTACGGCGTCAAACGTGTTGCGACCGCTTTCGGTCAGGATGCCGACGCAATTGACCACATGGTCGGCGTCTTCCACGGCTTTGACGATGGAATCGCGATAACGCAGGTTCGCCTGGGCGAAGGAAATCTGGCCGACATTGCCGAGCGGCTGCAGGAAACCGGCGAGATCCGGGCGGCGCACGGCGACGCGGATGCGGTAACCGCGCTTCGCAAGTATCCGCACGACATGCCGCCCGACAAAACCCGAACCGCCGAAAACGGTGACGAGGGGTGGAAGGTTGGCCAAGGTCATGGGAGGCTCCTCAGAAGCTGTCAATAAAGCGTTTTTCAGTCTCTTAGCCCAAAGCTACGCGCGCGTGAAGAGCGGTTGTCGCAAGGCTTGAGGCTAGTTTGGGAAATGCGGTTGACGGTCCTCAAATTCCTTCGACGATCATCATCTGCGCATCTGCCACTTCCTGGCGGATTTTAGCCGCCGCCTGGTATTCGGGAGAGTTGTAGCAGTCAATCGCATGCTGGACGGACGGGAATTCGATGACAACGTTGCGCGCACGCGCCTTACCTTCCAGTTCCGTCACCGAACCGCCGCGAGCCAGAAAATTGGCGCCGAACCGCTCGAAGGCGGGCTTGGCTGTGGAGACATAGTCCTTGTAACGCTCGCTGTCGCGTACATCGACCTGGGCGATCCAATATCCCTTTGCCATTTCATCTCCTCCTGTCATCGTTACTGATTGGCCGGGAAGCTGGCGCGCAGCATATCGTCCAGAATGGCGCGGGCCGCCGCTTTCGGGTCTTCCGCCCTGACGATGGGGCGGGCGACAACCAGATGGCTCGAACCGGCCTTGATGGCATCGTAAGGCGTCATCACACGCTTCTGATCGCCGAGATCAGCGCCGGCGGGGCGAATGCCGGGGGTGACGACGGCAAGATCAGGACCGAGAATTTCGCGCACGGCGGTCGATTCTTCCGCCGAACAGACGATGCCGCCCATGCCCGCCTCGCGTGCCTGCTCCGCCCGGCGCAGCACCAGCGAACGGGCGTCAGAAGCATAACCCGCCTCGGCGAGATCGACGTCGTCCATCGAGGTGAGCACGGTGACGCCCAGCAGGCAAAGGCCGGAGCCTTCAGCGGCCTTGACGGCAGCGCGCATCGCTTTCGGATAGGCGTGCAGCGTCAGCATCGACATGCCCATGCGGGCGATGTTTTCGACACCAGAGGCGACGGTATTGTCGATATCGAGCAGCTTCATGTCGAGAAAGACCTTCTTGCCGCTCTGGACAAGGTCACGCGCGAATTCGAGACCGCCGGCGAAGACCAGCTGATAACCGATCTTGTAGAACAGAACCTCGTCGCCGATTTTCGAAACGATGTCTTCGGCCTGCTGCACAGTCGGAACATCCAGCCCGACGATGAGTTTTTCGCGCGCGGTCATTGTCTTATCCCTGCCATGTTTCCATTGCCGTCCAGTCGCATGTGGGGGGCGCGGCTGCAAGTGAAAAGTCGGCGATGGAGAAGCGAAAGAGATTGCCGCCGCCGGGCGGCTGGTCCTCGGCGCGGCTGATGCCACGGCCTTCGATATGGCATTTCAGAAGCGTGCCAACGCCACCATGACCGACAAAGGCGATCGGCTGCTGCGGGTCGTGCCGGTCAAGAACGGCTTTGACCGCCCCGACGATACGCGCCTGCGCGTCGATTGCACGCTCCCAGCCGTGAAAGCTTTCCTCGGGATGGGCGAAGAACCAGTCCGCCGCCTTTTCGAATTCCGGCGACGGCAGGAAGCCGGTGGCGGACCGGTCGTTTTCATGCATCGCCTCAACGATGTCCACGTCCGCCCCGGAGGCTTCAGCCAGGATGCGGGCGGTTTCGATCGCCTTGGTCTCGGCGCTGGAAACGATGTGGCGCAATGACCGTGCCCAGGGCAGGCGGCTTGCCTTGCGCGTCCGCTCGGCGCCCCTGTCCGAAAGCCCCCATTCGGGAACGGGAACGGCCGGATCGATCTTGACCTGCGGGTGGGTAATGTAGAGCGCATGCATGGCAATCGGTCCTCAAGGGCGGCGGAAAGGGCAAATCAATACCCTAACCATCCGTCGTGACCTGGAAATGACGGGTTCCAGCGCTCTGTCGACTATCAGGCCCGCGTGTAGGTCCACAATTGCGCCGGCGGAATATTGCGCACGATGAAATCGAAATGACGGATGTGATAGAGATGCGGCTGCGCGACGATCGGGGAAATCGGACCGTAGGATATCTGCACGACGGGGCGGCCATGGGGGACGCGCTTCAGCAATTCGTCGAGAAGCTTGATACGGGCGGCCATGGGAAAATTCAGCATCGGCACGGCGGAGATGACGCTGTCGAACATCTGGCCCTTGTGCTCGCCAAGCGTCGCATCGAGATCGAAGGCGTCACCATTGACGAAATTGACACCCGGATAGCTCCGGAGCAGTTGGTTGTAGAAATCGGTCGAATATTCGATTGCCGTCAGGTTCTCCGGCTTGATGCCGCGCGCCAGAATGGCCTTGGTGATGACGCCCGTGCCCGGGCCGAGTTCGAGAACCGGCAGGCCGGAATGGGGATTGATGACACTCGCCATTTTTTTCGCCGTGATTGTCGATGTCGGAACAATGGCTCCGACTTTTTTCGGCTGGCTGACCATGCCTTTGAAAAAGCGGATTTCTTCCTCAAATTTCTGTTCAAGCCGTTGCTTCAGGTTAAGTGCCATAGTTCCCTCAGATGCATTTGGTCATTGTCAAAAAACTGTTACGCAATGTTGATCCCATTTGGCGCAAAAACAAGGCAAAATGTCGTAACTGGAAAAATTCGTCTACGGTTCAAGAAGCGCTGCCGAATCAAGAAAAGCCGGTGAAGCGTTCCACCGGCTTTTCGATGAAATTTGCGGAAAATTCCCGTTTCAAACGCGCATCGGCATCAAAACGTAAAGCGCGTCGTCGCCGGCGGTGTCGCGTACGAGCGTCGGCGAGCCGGCGTCTGCCAGCAGGAAAATCGCGTCGTCGCCGGAAAGCTGCGAGGTGATGTCGAGGAGATATTTGGCGTTGAAGCCGATTTCCATCGAATCATTGTCGTAACCGACAGCCACTTCTTCCGTCGCACTGCCCGAATCCGGGTTGTTGACGGTCAGCGTTAGCTGGCCGTTGGTGAGCGCGAGCTTCACGGCGCGGCCGCGCTCGGAAGAAATGGTCGAGACGCGGTCGACAGCCTGCGCGAAGGTCTGGCAATCGACCCGCATTTCCTTGTCGTTGCCGGTCGGGATCACGCGCTGGTAGTCCGGGAAGGTGCCGTCGATCAGCTTCGAGGTCAGAACGACAGAGCCGATTGTCAAGCGGATTTTCGCATCCGATACTTCAACCGTCACTTCCAGTTCAGGGTTGTCCATCAGCTTCTGTAGTTCGCCCACGGTCTTGCGCGGGATGATGATGCCCGGCATGCCTTCGGAGCCGGACGGCGCATCCACATCGGCGCGGGCCAGGCGGTGACCGTCGGTCGCGACAGCGCGCAGCTTCAGATCGCCATTGCTCTCGATGGTGTGGAAGAAGATGCCGTTAAGGTAATAACGCGTCTCTTCGGTCGAAATCGCAAACTGTGTGCGGTCGATCAGCATCTTCAGGTCGGTCGCCTTCAGTTTGAAGGTGTGGCTGAAGGTGCCGGCGGTCAGATCGGGGAAGTCCCCTTCCGGCAGGCATTGCAGCGAGAATTTCGAACGGCCGGAGGCAACCGTCATCGAGGAGCCGTCCGGGTTGGTGGCCAGAAGCACTTCGGAACCGTCCGGCAGCTTGCGCACGATTTCATAAAGCAGATGCGCCGGCACGGTTGTGGCGCCCGCCTGTTCCACCATGGCCGGCGTCGCTTCGGTGATTTCGAGATCGAGGTCGGTCGCCTTCATGTCCAGATTGGCGCCGGAGGCGCGCAGCAGAACGTTGGACAGGATCGGGATCGTGTTGCGACGCTCGACGACCCTGTGGACGTGGTTCAGCGATTTCAGAAGGTTCGACCGCTCAAGAGTAATACGCATGGACGCTACCGCTTTCAACGTTGCGAACCGGCCACCGCCGGATCGGCAAGAAGAGTCTTCACCGGCAAAAGCCGGACAATGTGGACGGGCAAAATGGCAGAGTTATTGCAGAAAATGCAAGAGCCGAGTTCATCTGCCTCGGCTCATTTTACTGCTATACAACATGATCCACAGGTTGGGACCGCCGATGGACCTTGTTCGCCGGTTTTCTATTGCCCATAAAGGAAAAAACCGGAGCGACCGGCCGGCAAGGGTCGGCCAGAATGATTGGAAGCCGTGTGACGCAGGAAATATCGAACAGTGATGCCAGACAGGCGGCGAAGGAATTCAGGATCGGCACGGCCACCGTTCCTGCGCGGCCGCTGGAGCCGGCGCTTTATCTCGTCGCCACACCCATCGGCAATCTCGGCGATATCACCATCCGCGCGCTGGAAACGCTGGCCTCGGCCGATGTTCTCGCCTGCGAGGATACCCGCGTCACCCGCATCCTGCTTGAGCGTTATGGCATCCGCACGCGTCCGCTCGCCTATCACGAACACAATGCCAATGAAGCGGGACCGAAGCTCATTGCCGCGCTGGAGGCCGGAAAATCCGTGGCGCTGGTATCGGACGCCGGAACGCCGCTGGTGTCCGATCCCGGTTATCGTCTTGGCCAGCTGGCACTTGAGGCAGGCCATCGCGTCGTGCCGGTGCCGGGCGCATCGGCGCCGCTTGCCGCTCTTGTTGGTTCCGGTATGCCGAGCGATGCATTTCTGTTTGCGGGTTTCCTACCGGTGAAGGATCGCGGCAAGCGCGACCGTTTTGCCGAACTTGCGAAAATCCCCGCCACTTTGATCTTTTTTGAATCGCCGCGCCGCATTGGCGCCACCGTCAAGGTGGCGTCGGAAGTGCTTGGCCGCGACCGGCGCGCCGTGGTGTGCCGCGAACTGACCAAGACTTTCGAGGAGTTTCGGCGCGGCACGCTCAGCGAGCTTGCCGATTATTATGACGAGGATCGTGTGGTGAAGGGCGAGATCGTGCTGCTGGTGGAGCCACCCTCCTATGACGACATTCCCGATATCGAGGATGTCGAGAAGCTCCTGAAAGATCTTGTCTCAACCATGTCCGCCGCCAAGGCTGCCGGTGAAGCGGCGAAGCTGACAGGCCTGCCGCGCAAGGAGCTTTATCAGCGGCTGCTGGATATGAAGGACAGGAATGGCGGCTGACGCGCAAAGGGACAAAAGGCGTAATGCCGAGCGGCGCGGCCACACCGCGGAATATTGGGCCGCACTTTATCTGCTGGCGAAAGGATATCGCATCCTCGCCATTCGGTATCGCACCCGGCTGGGGGAAATCGATCTCATCGCCCGCAAGAAGAATCTCGTTGCCATCATCGAGGTCAAGGCGCGCGCTTCGGGTGAGAGCGCGGTGAATGCCGTCGGTTTCCATTCGCAACAGCGCATCCGCGCGGCTGCCGATCTCTGGCTCTCCCGTCGCAAGGATGCCGACCGTCTTTCACTGCGCTTCGATATTGTCGCCATTCTGCCACGACGCCTGCCGCAGCACTTTATCGACGCATTTTAAGAGGGAGGGGAAAGCCAATGTCCACCGAGCGGGAAAAGATGGCCGCGGGCGAATGGTACAACTGCATGGATGCCGAACTGGATTTGCTGCGCGGCCATGCGCGACGGGCGGTTCACCAGCACAATACCATGCAGCCGGATGAGCGCGGTGCCATCGGGCCGCTACTGCGGGCCCTTTTTGCTTCTGCGGGTGAAGGGGCATTTATCGAGGCGCCGTTTCATTGCGCCTACGGCCTCAACGTCACGCTGGGCAGGAATGTCTATCTCAATGCCGGCTGCACAATTCTCGATTCTGCGAAGGTCGCGATAGGCGACGGCGCGATGCTCGGTCCCGCCGTGCAGATCTATTGTGCGGAGCACCATCTGGACCCGGTTCCGCGCGCGCAGGGGATTGAAATCGCAAAGCCCGTCACGATTGGCCGCGATGTCTGGATTGGCGGCGGAGCGATCATTCTGGCCGGTATCACCATCGGTGACGGCGCAATTGTCGGCGCCGGTTCGGTGGTGACGCGCGATGTGCCGCCAGGTGCAACGGTCGTGGGAAATCCGGCCCGACCCATAAATCGCATAGCCGGCTGAGATTGTCCGTACGCGCTGTAATAAATCTGACACGGAACTGTCAAAGAGGCGTCATGGAACGCCTCTATTCGCATCCTCATCCCAATAAATGGTGGAGAGGATTTAGTAATGTTGAAGAAGATTTCCATGGCCGCGGTGGCCGTCAGCATGTCGGCAACATCTTCCATGGCTGCGACCAACATCACTTGGTGGCACGGCATGGGCGGCCGCAATGGCGAAGTCATCAACGAAGTCGCCCAGAAGTTCAACGAAGCCCAGAAAGAATGTGCGCTGACTCCGGTTTCCAAGGGCTCCTACGAAGAAGCCTTGGCCAGCGGCATCGCCGCTTTCCGCTCCGGCGAGCAGCCGAATATCCTCCAGGTTTTTGACGCTGGTGCCGCCACCATCATCAACGCCAAGGGCGCTGTCATTCCTGCCGAAGACCTCATCAACAAGGCTGGCTACAAGTTCGACCGCGACGCCTTCATCAACGGCGTTCGTTATTTCTATGCTGCCGCTGACGGCAAGTTCGTCGGCATGCCGTTCAACTCCTCCGCTCCCATCATGTATGTCAACGACGAAGCCCTGAAGAAGGCCGGCGTCGAAGCGCCGAAGACCTGGGAAGAGTTCGAGCAGGTGGCGCCGAAGCTTAAGGAAGCCGGCTATATTCCGCTCGTCCAGTCGCAGCTGACCTGGCAGTTCACGGAAAACTTCTTCTCCCGCAACAACATCCAGTTCGCCACCAACAATAACGGCTACGACAGCGTCACCGACACCAAGCTCAAGGTTACCGACCCGAACCTCGTCATGATGTTCGACAAGCTGAAGGACTGGAAGGACAAGGGCCTGTTCGCCTATTACGGCGCCGGCTGGAACGACAACCAGAAGCCGTTCGAAGAAGGCAAGGTCGCCTTCTGGATCGGTTCTTCGGGTTCGTTCGGCGGCCTGCAGAAGACGGCGACCATGCCGTTCTCGGCAACCTTCCTTCCCTACTGGGGTTCCATCAAGGGCGCCGGCACCAACTCCTTCATCGGTGGCGCTGCGCTCTTTGCGATGTCGGGCAAGTCTGAAGCCGAAAACAAGTGCGTGGCCGACTTCTTCCAGTTCCTGACCTCGCCGGAAATCCAGGTCTTCTACCACAAGGCAACCGGTTACGTCGCCATCACCAAGGCTGCTTACGAAAAGGCGAAGGCTGAAGGCTACTACAAGGAAAAGCCGGTCGCCGAAGTCGGTATTCAGCAGCTGTCGCTGCCGGGTGGTGAATGGTCCAAGGGTTACCGCCTCGGCTTCTACCCGCAGATCCGCGCTGTCATGGAACGCGAATATAACCGCATCTTCTCCGGCGAAGTCACGCCGAAGGACGCCTTCGACATCATCGAGAAGGAAGGCAACGACCTGCTCGCCCGTTTCGCCAAGACGGCCGGCTGATCGATCTTTACGAAACCAATGACCATTGCCGAGCCTCCTTTCCCACGGAAGGGGGCTCGCTCTTGGATAAGGAAGCGCAAGCGTGGCCTATTCATCGTCTCAACCGCGTCGGTTTTTGTCCGGCTGGTCCGCAAAGGCTGCAAAGCCAGCAAAACCTGCCGACGCCGGCATGAAGCGCGTGCAGTTCTCCTCGTCCTACGTGCCCTACCTGTTTCTGGCGCCGCAGCTTGCGGTGATTTTCATCTTCTTCTACTGGCCGTCGGTTCAGGCCATACATTCGTCCTTTTATATTGAAGACCCGTTCGGTTTTGGCGCCTCCTTCGTCGGATTTGCCAACTATTCCGATGCGATCTTCAGCCCCGAATATCTCAGCATCGCCAAATTCACGGTTGTATTCACCGTGCTGGTCACCTTCTTTTCGCTGGCGCTTGGCTTGCTGCTCGCCGTCAAGGCGGATGCGGTCATTCGCGGCAGCTCGACATACAAGACACTGCTGATTTCCGTCTATGCCATCGCGCCGCCTGTCGCCGGTCTCATCGGCATGATGTTTTTCGACCAGCATATCGGCCCCTTCGTCAAAATGGCCGCGTTTCTCGGCTGGGACATGAAGGTCGGCCTCAATTATTTCGATACGGCCTTCGCCATGATCGTCGTTGCGGTCTGGAAGCAGATTCCTTACAATTTCATCTTCTTCCTTTCGGGGCTTCAGGGTGTCCCGGTTTCGGTGCGGGAAGCCGCCGCCATCGACTGCCGCTCGGGTTTTCGACGGTTCTGGACGGTGATCATGCCGCTTCTGGCGCCCACGGCCTTCTTCCTGCTGATCATCAACATCACCTATGCGCTCTTCGACACATTCGGCGTCATCGACGTGATGGTGAAGGACAAGGCAGCCAATAATCCGATCACGCTGGTCTACAAGGTGTTTCTGGACGGTTTCCGCGGCAATGACATCGGTGGGTCTTCCGCCCAGTCCGTCATTCTGATGCTGGTCGTCTTCGTTCTCACCATCATCCAGTTCCGCTTCATCGAAAAGCGCATCCATTACAATTGAGGGAAAAGACCATGTACAAGACAAAGCCCCTCGATCATCTCGTGCTGATCATCGGCGCGCTGTTCTTGATATTGCCGGTCATCGTGGCATTCATGACCTCCACGCATACCGCTGCGGAAATTCACCGCAGTGGTCTGACGATGGTTCCCGGCGACAATTTCATCGAGACTTATGAAAAGGTCCTGACCCAGAAGGGCGGCTTTACCGGGCAGATCACGGGTCTCAACATGGTGTTGAATTCGCTGATCCTCGGCATCGGTTTTGCCGTCGGCAAGATCGTGCTGTCGATGACCGCGGCCTATGCGATCGTCTATTTCCGCTTCCGGTTCGCAACGCTCGCCTTCTGGATCATCTTCACCACGCTGCTTCTGCCGCTCGAAGTGCGCATCATGCCGTCCTATGAGGTGATGAGCAAACTCGGCCTTTTGAACTCCTATACCGGCCTCATCGTGCCGCTTCTCGCTTCGGCGACGGGCACCTTCTATTTCCGGCAGTTCTTCAAATCCGTGCCGGAGGAGTTGCTGGAGGCTGCCCGTATCGATGGTGCGGGTCCGGTGAAATTCTTCATCGACGTTCTCATACCGCTGTCCCGCACCATGATGGCGGCGATCTTCATCATCATGTTCGTTTATGGCTGGAACCAGTATCTCTGGCCCATGCTGATGACGACGGATGAGGGCTTCTTCACCCTGATGCGCGGCATCAAGTCGATCCTGCAGGTCTGGGTCGGTTCGCAAATTCCCGATTACAACGAAGCTTTCGCGCTCGCCGTGCTGGCCATGCTGCCGCCGGTGCTGATCGTCGTCATTTTCCAGCGCTGGTTCATAAAGGGCCTGACCGAAAGCGATAAATAAGGAGACCGAAATGGCCGCGATAGACATCAGTCAGGTCTGCAAGGATTATCATGGCGGCGTGCGTGCCGTGCATCACGTCGATATCGACATCAGGGACGGTGAATTCATCGTTCTGGTCGGCCCCTCCGGCTGCGGCAAATCCACGCTCCTGCGCATGGTTGCTGGGCTTGAGGATATTTCCGAAGGCACGGTGAAGATCGGCGACCGGGTGGTCAATCAGGCCGATCCGGCAGACCGCGATATTGCCATGGTGTTTCAGAACTACGCGCTCTATCCGCATATGTCGGTGCGACAGAACCTGGAATACGGTTTGAAGAACCGCAAGACGCCGAAGGAGGAGATCGATGCGCGTGTGGCTGAAGCCGCGCGCATGCTGCAGCTTGAACCCTATCTGGACCGCAAGCCGCGCGCCCTGTCCGGCGGCCAGCGGCAGCGTGTGGCCATGGGCCGCGCCATCGTGCGCAAACCGGCGGCCTTCCTGTTCGACGAGCCCCTGTCCAATCTCGACGCCAAGCTGCGCGTTTCCATGCGGGGCGAAATCAAGCGTCTGCAAAAACGTCTCGGCACCACCTCGATTTATGTCACTCACGATCAGCTGGAAGCGATGACGCTGGCCGATCGTCTTGTGGTGTTGAATGGCGGTCGTATCGAACAGATCGGCGCACCGCTCGATGTCTATCACACCCCTGCCTCGACCTTCGTTGCGAGTTTCATCGGCTCTCCCGCCATGAACCTGCTGAACGCAGAGTTGCATGGTGATAGCCTCGCCATCGGTCCGTCGCTCTTTGCGCTCAACGGTTTCGCACCTGCCTCAGGGTCGGTGACGGTTGGCATGCGGGCGGAAGATCTCCGCCTCGCTGCGGCAGGTGAGCAGGGCTTCCCGCTTCGGGTCGATTATATCGAGGAACTGGGCTCGCAGCGTCTCATCCACGGCATGATCGGCGAACAGAACCTGACCGTTGCCTTCCCGCCGGATGTCGAGGTTCCGTCTGCGCTCTCGGTCACGATCGCGCCGGAAAAACTGCATTTCTTCTCCAGCGAAACCGGCAAGCGTATCGCCGGCAAAGCGGAGCAGTTGGCGGCGCAGCCCGCGCAAATGGCGACGGCCTGAGCGCATCGCAGAAATCGGCGCGATGACTAAAATTGCGCCGATTGTCAAAACCGCTTTGTTACGATCCCGATGATAGAAGACCTCCAATATTTCACGGGGGTTTTCTCATATGTCCTTCAAAATGATGTTCGCTGCCGCGGCAACCATGGCGATCCGCACGGTGCCGATTTTGCCGGCCTATTTGCGCCGGTCAAAAGATGAGGCTGTTGTCAGCGCGTCCTGCACCGATCTGCGGCTTCAACCGGCGCCCATCAATCCGGACTGGATCATTTCCGGCAATCCTCAGGCGCGGGCGGCAGATCATTCCAGAAGCGGCGACCGTGCTTCAAGCACCGCCATGTGGGATTGTACGGCTGGTGAATTCCGATGGTTCTTCGGTTGGGATGAAACCGTCTATATTCTGGAAGGCGAGGTGCATGTGACGGCCGAAGACGGTTCGGTTAGCATCCTGCGGGTCGGCGACGTCGCCTATTTTCGGGCTGGAACATGGGCCACCTGGCGGGTGGATGATTATGTTCGCAAGGTCGCCTTCATGCGCCGTCCGTTCCCCAAGGCGCTGGCTTTTGCCTATCGCGTCAAGAACAAGCTGTTTGCCGGCCGTTCCTATAAGCTGGCGGCCTGAACCCATAAAACATTGCGGTTGGCGGGGCCCGCAAGGCTCCGCCGGCAGAATTGTGAAGGTTCAATAAAACTCACACAAACCACCGCTTGCAGCCGTTGCCTTTGAAGGGTCGCTGCCCTACATCTTCAGGGTTTTCTGAAGCATTTCCGGGTTTCTCCTGGTCCTGCAGGGAAGCTTGAAAAGGTGAGGCAATGGGCACCGCGGGCCGCAAAGCGTCCGCATGCTGCAAGAGGAACATTCGCATGGCGAAGATCAAGAACGTCGCGATCCAGATGGATCATGTCTCCGGAATCAATATCGCCGGTGACTCCACCTTCGCCATGAGCCTTGAGGCCCAGGCGCGCGGATATCGGTTGTTCCATTATACGCCGGAGCGCCTTTCCATGCGTGATGGCAAGATTTACGCCACTGTTGAGCAGATGGAACTGCGCGATATCAAAGGCGACCATTTCTCTCTGTCCGAACCGGAGCGTGTCGATCTGTCGATGATGGATGTCATCCATCTGCGTCAGGATCCGCCATTCGACATGGCTTACATCACCTCGACCCATCTGCTGGAGCGCATTCATCCGAAAACGCTGGTGGTCAACGATCCCGCCTGGGTGCGCAACTCGCCGGAAAAGATTTTCGTCACCGAATTCGCCGATCTGATGCCCAAGACGCTGATCACCAAGGACGTGGAGGAAATCGCCCGCTTCCGCAATGAAATGGGCGATATCATCCTCAAGCCGCTTTACGGAAATGGTGGTGCAGGCGTCTTCCATTCCGCGCGCGACGACCGCAACTTCTCCTCTCTGCTGGAGATGTTCGGCCAGATGTTCCGCGAGCCTTACATCGCCCAGCAATATCTGCCTGACGTCCGCAAGGGCGACAAGCGCATCCTCCTGGTAGACGGCGAGCCGGTTGGCGCAATCAACCGCGTGCCGGCGGAAAACGACGCCCGCTCCAACATGCATGCCGGCGGCCGACCTGAACCGACGGAGCTGACGGCGCGTGAAAAGGAAATCTGCCGCCGCATCGGCCCTGCCCTGCGGGAGCGCGGTTTCCTCTTCGTTGGCATCGATGTCATCGGCGATTATCTCACCGAAATCAACGTCACCTCACCAACCGGTATTCGCGAAGTGCGCAAATTCGGCGGCGCCGATGTGGCGAGCCTGCTGTGGGACGCGATCGAGAAAAAGCGCGACGCTCAGGAGTTCTGAAGCGATCTCAATCGCTCCCGGTTTGTTCCATGCGTACAACTCGATACAACTAAAATACATCGCATGCGAGAAATTGTTCTCTAGGTGTTCTTGTTTTATTCTTTTCTCTGTGGCACGTTGCTTGCGGGCGGCTGCCTTGGAACATGAAGTTCAGATGACGCAGCCGGTTTGCGGGGGCAGGCCATGGTGGCAAGGGTCAATACGGTTGCGTTTCAGGGCATAGAGGGCGTGCCAGTCGAGGTGCAGGTGATGGTTGCACCCGGAAAGATCGGTATCCAGATTGTCGGCCTGCCGGACAAGGCGGTCGCCGAAAGCCGCGAGCGAGTGCAGGCCGCCCTGCATGCCTCGGGTCTGGCCTTGCCGGCAAAAAAAGTCACCGTCAATCTGGCGCCTGCCGATCTGCCCAAGGAAGGGTCGCATTTCGATCTTCCAATCGCTCTCGGTCTCATGGCTGCTCTGGGTGCCATACCGGCGGAAGCGCTCAGCCAGTATGTGGTTCTCGGCGAACTCAATCTCGATGGTACGATCGGCATGGTTTCGGGCGCGCTGCCGGCAGCCATCGGCGCCAATGCGCTCGGCAAGGGGTTGATCTGCCCGGCTGAAAGCGGGCCGGAAGCGGCCTGGGCCGGCGCCGGCATCGATATTCTAGCCCCGCGTAGCCTCATTGCGCTTGCCAATCATTTTCGCGGCACCCAGCTTCTGTCGCGCCCCGCACCTGCCATCCGTGCCAATCCGGTCAATCTGCCGGATCTGGCCGATATCAAGGGGCAGGAGACGGCCCGGCGCGCGCTGGAAGTGGCGGCTGCGGGTGGCCACAATCTGCTGATGGTTGGCCCGCCCGGTTCTGGCAAATCCATGCTCGCCGCTCGGCTGCCCTCAATTCTGCCACCGCTGGAGGCTGCGGAATTGCTGGAAGTGTCCATGGTTCACTCCATCGCCGGCCAATTATCGGGCGGCAAGCTGTCGGACCGCAGACCGTTTCGTACGCCACACCATTCCGCCACCATGGCCGCGCTGATCGGCGGAGGGCTGCGGGCCAAACCGGGGGAGGCCTCGCTTGCCCATCACGGCGTTCTTTTTCTGGATGAGTTTCCGGAATTCTCACCCCAGGTGCTGGATGCGCTGCGCCAGCCGCTGGAGACTGGCGAATGCATCATCGCGCGGGCCAATCATCGCGTCAGCTATCCCGCGGAAATCCAGCTCGTTGCGGCGATGAACCCCTGCCGCTGCGGCATGGCGGGAGAGCCGGGTTTCACCTGTGCCCGAGGCCCGCGTTGTGTGACGGATTATCAGGCCCGCATTTCCGGTCCGCTGCTGGATCGTATCGATATCCGTATCGACGTTCCCGCCGTCTCCGCCGCCGATCTCATCCGCCCCGTCGCGTCCGAGCCGAGTGCGGTAGTGGCCGGCCGTGTCGCCCGGGCTCGCCTTGCGCAGCAGGAACGCTACGCGGCGGCGGGATTTGCCGCCATTCGCACGAATGCCCGCTGCACGACGACCTTGATAGAAAAATATGCCGAGCCGGATGCGTCCGGGCTGCAATTGCTGCGCGATGCGGCTGAGCGGTTGAAGTTCTCCGCGCGCGGTTATCATCGCATTCTCAAGGTTGCCCGCACCCTGGCCGATCTGGATGGCAAACAAACGGTCGGCCGCATCCACGTGGCGGAAGCTGTGTCCTATCGTATCGCTGGCGAAAGGCTGACGGCGGCGGCCCAGAGCATCCAGTAGAGATATGAAGCGGTTTTTCGTCCGGAAAATGTTTAGAAACAAGGAGGTAGGGGCCGTCCAACGATTCCGCTTAAACTGGAATTGCCCTAGAAGGCGGCCCTTTGCGCCCTGCCTGAAAAAACATTGTGCCGCCAGCGGAGCCGGCGGCACGTAAGACAATTCGCAAATTGGGCGCGCAATCGTACTGCGCTTGAAAGCGTGGCTTAAAGCCCAAGGCCTTCGAAAAGCGCCGTCGAAAGGTAGCGTTCCGCAAAGGAAGGAATGATGACGACGATGTTCTTGCCGGCATTTTCTTCCCGCGCGCCGACCTTGATTGCCGCCGCCAGCGCCGCACCCGAGGAGATGCCGACCGGAACGCCTTCCAGCCTTGCCGCCAGACGTGCTGTTTCGAAAGCCTCGTCATTGGTCACGGTGACGATCTCGTCATAAATGCCGGTATCGAGGATGGCAGGTGCAAAACCGGCGCCGATGCCCTGGATCTTGTGCGGACCGGGGTTGCCGCCGGAAAGAACCGGGCTGTCGGCAGGTTCGACCGCAATCACCTTCACCTCGGGCTTGCGGGATTTCAGCACCTGACCCGTGCCGGTGATGGTGCCGCCGGTGCCAATACCCGAGACGAGAATATCGACCGTGCCTTCCGTGTCGTTCCAGATTTCTTCAGCTGTCGTCTTGCGGTGAATATCAGGATTGGCGGGGTTTTCGAACTGCTGCGGAATGATGGCGTCAGGCAGGGTCGCGGCCAATTCCTGCGCCTTGGCGATGGCGCCCTTCATGCCCTTGGGGCCTTCGGTCAACACCAGTTCGGCGCCGAGCAGAGCCAGCATTTTCCGACGCTCAACCGACATGGTTTCAGGCATGGTCAGGATCAGCTTGTAGCCCTTTGCTGCGGCGGCGAAGGCAAGCGCGATGCCCGTGTTGCCGGAGGTCGGCTCCACCAGCGTTGTCTTGCCGGGGATGATCTTGCCTTGCGCTTCCAGCGTTTCGATCATGGCGACGCCGATGCGGTCCTTCACGGAGGCGATGGGATTGAAAAATTCGAGTTTGGCGAGAAGGTTGGCCTTCACGCCCTTCTCCTTCGCCAGCTTGTCGAGCCGCACGATCGGTGTGTCGCCGATTGTTTCCGTAATCGAGGAATAGACGCGTCCGCGTCCGGGCTTTCTGGCTTCGGGCATGATGCTCTCCTGTGTAAAGACCGCAAGATTTGAGCGGCAGAATAGGAGCAATAGCTTTCGCAAGCTAGCGAACGTTCGTCCGAATATCTCCAAATTGCAGGAATAATTTCACGATAAATCGCATAAACGCAAGAATTTGTTTTATGTGCTGCGGATCGCGATCATGGTCGCTGTTCCGGCCAGAATACCCGCCGCCGTGCGGTTGAGGATCGTCAAGGCGCTCGGCCTTTTCAGGAGGTTGCGCGCCTTGGCCGCAAGCAGGATGTAAGGCAGGAGAACCGCCATCAGCACGACGAAGGTGATGGCGAGAAGTGTCGCATATTCCGAAGCTCCTATCATGCGGATGTCGATCAGCGTCGGCACCAGCGCCACATAAAACAGCATGGTTTTCGGGTTCCCGAGCGTGATCAGTAGTCCGGACAGGAAGGACATGGGCATGCTGGTGCTTTTCTTGGCCTTCAGCTCCTGCGGCAGCAGACCGGCGGTCCAAAGCTTCCAGGCAATATAAAGGAGATAGGCTGCGCCCGCGAATTTCAGCACCATGAAGGCTTCCTGAAAGGTCTGCGCGACGAAGGCCAAGCCCAGGATCACAGCGGTCAGGTAAATCATGTCGCCCAGCACCAGCCCCAGACCCATGAAGAAGGTTTCGCGAAAACCCGAACCCAGCGCCCGCGCCACGATCGCCGTCATGCCGGGGCCGGGAATGGCGGCGGCAATGAAGAGGGCGGTGGCATAGGCGAAAAGGGTCGTCAGCGTCATGATCGTGTTTCCCGGAAAATCCGCCAGATCAATAGCGAAACTGCCGGGTAAAGACAATCACTCCACGCGTCTGTCCCAGCGGTGTCGCTAAACGCCGGTGGAGCCGAAACCGCCGGCGCCCCGCGCCGTCTGGGAGGTCTCCGTCACCTCGCTCACAACAACTTGGGTTACCGGTGCGATCACCATCTGCGCAATGCGCATACCGCGCTCGATGATAAAAACCTCCTGGCCCAGATTGGCGAGGATGACTTTCACCTCACCGCGATAATCGCTATCCACCGTGCCGGGAGAGTTGAGGCAGGTAACGCCGTTCTTGATGGCGAGGCCGGAACGCGGACGAATTTGTGCCTCATAACCTTGCGGAACCTCGAAAATGAAACCGGTCGGAACGAGCGTCCGCTCGCCCGGTTGCAGGGTCAGCGGTTCACCGGAAGGTACGGCAGCGCGCAGGTCCATGCCGGCGGCGCCACGGGTTTCATAGGACGGCAATTCGAGGTCAGCGCCATTGGCGAGGCGGACAAGCCGGAGAGGGGGGCGATTGTCGTTTTGAAGGGTCATGCCGCATTAGTTTGCCGAGATCGCGGCAAGGTCAATTGCAAATGTGGCCTTGAAACGCTAGATAGCCCGCAATTCCACAGGATTTGTCAGATGGCCGAAACACTTGCCGAGGCGGTCTCCCGCCGCCGCACCTTTGCTATTATCGCGCACCCGGATGCGGGTAAGACCACGCTTACCGAAAAACTGCTGCTGTTCGGCGGAGCGATCCAGCTTGCCGGTGAGGTCAAGGCGAAGAAGGATCGCATCCAGACCCGTTCGGACTGGATGAAGATCGAGCGCGAGCGCGGCATTTCGGTCGTCACCTCGGTCATGACCTTCGAATATAACGACCGTGTCTTCAACATTCTCGATACGCCCGGCCACGAGGACTTCGCCGACGACACCTACCGTACGCTGACGGCGGTGGATGCGGCGATCATGGTCATCGATGCCGCCAAGGGTATCGAGCCGCGCACGCTGAAGCTCTTCGAAGTCTGCCGCATGCGCGATATTCCGATCATCACCTTCATCAACAAGATGGACCGCGAAAGCCGCGACCCCTTCGAGATTCTGGATGAGGTGGAAGAGAAGCTCGCGCTCGACACCGCGCCCATCACCTGGCCGGTCGGCCGGGCAAAGACCTTCTGCGGCGCCTATAATCTCGCCGACAACACATTCCGTGGCGTCGATACCCAGGTGGAAGCCATGCCGGTCAACGGTCCGCAGGCGGTTGCCGATCGCCTGCCGGAAAATGAGCGCAACGCCTTCATCGAAGAAACGGAGCTGGCGATGGAAGCCTGCCGTCCTTTCGATCGTCAGGCGTTTCTCGAAGGTCATATGACGCCGGTATTCTTCGGTTCGGCGCTGCGCAATTTCGGTGTCCGTGACCTCATCAATGCGCTTGGCGATTTCGCACCGCCGCCGCGCGATCAGGTGGCGGATACCCGCACCGTCCATGCGGCTGAAGAAAAAATGACGGCCTTTGTCTTTAAAATTCAGGCCAATATGGACCCGAACCATCGAGATCGCATCGCCTTTGCCCGCATCTGCTCCGGTAAGCTGGAGCGCGGCATGAAGGCGCGGCTTGCTCGCACCGGCAAACAGATGGGCCTCACTGCGCCGCAGTTCTTCTTCGCCTCGCAGCGCCAGCTTGCCGATACGGCCTTTGCGGGTGACGTGGTGGGCATACCGAACCACGGCACGCTCCGCATCGGCGATACGCTGACCGAGGGTGAAAACTTGGTTTTCCAGGGTGTGCCGAACTTTTCGCCGGAAATCTTGCGTCGCGTGCGGCTTGAAGACGCCATGAAGGCGAAGAAGCTGAAGGAAGCCTTGCAACAGATGGCGGAAGAGGGTGTCGTGCAACTCTTTTCGCCGGAAGACGGCTCGCCGGCCATCGTCGGTGTCGTCGGCGCGCTGCAGCTCGACGTGTTGAAGGAGCGCCTGATGGGCGAATACGGCCTGCCGGTCTCCTTCGAAATGTCGCGCTTTTCGGTCTGCCGCTGGATTTCTTCCGATCAGCCGGCGGAAATGGAAAAGTTCCTCAACGTCAAGCGCGGCGATATCGCCCGCGATCTGGATGGCGATCCGGTGTTTCTGGCGCAGGACGCCTTCTCGCTGCGGTATGAGTCCGAGCGGTTTCCGGCGATCAAGATGGTCGCGATCAAGGAATATCACGTCGCCAAGGCGGCTTGATAAAGGCGTGATTGCACTTTGTATGCCAAGGGCTTAGTTTCCCGGTGAAATGGGAAACTGGTCCGGCATCATGACGCTTTCAGGCAAGCATATTCTCCTTATTATCTCCGGCGGCATCGCGGCCTATAAGAGCCTCGATCTCATCCGTCGCCTGAAAGAGCGCGGCGCGAAGGTGACGCCGGTCATGACGAAGGGCGCGCAGGAATTCGTCACCCCGCTTGCTGTCGGCGCGCTGTCCGCCACGCATGTCTTCACCGAGCTTTTTTCCCGGCAGGATGAACAGGATGTCGGCCATATCAGGCTGGCGCGCGACTGCGATCTCGTGCTGGTCGCACCCGCCACCGCCGATCTGATGGCGAAGATGGCGAATGGTCTGGCAGACGATCTTGCCTCCACAGTCCTTCTCGCGACGGATCGAAAGGTGCTGGCGGCACCGGCGATGAACCCGAAGATGTGGGCGGCAAAGCCCACGCTGCGTAATGTCGAAACGCTGAAAAAAGACGGTGTGTTTTTTATCGGTCCGATGGCCGGCGAGATGGCGGAGAAGGGCGAGGCGGGTTTTGGCCGCATGGCCGAGCCGTTGCAGATCGTCGAAGCCGTTGCCGCACTGCTGGATGAGGGGCCAAAGCCCCTGAAGGGCAGAACGGCCATCGTGACCTCCGGCCCCACGCATGAACCGATTGACCCGGTGCGCTACATCGCCAACCGCTCCTCGGGCAAGCAGGGCCATGCCATTGCGGCGGCTCTGGCTGAGTTGGGGGCAGAGGTCACGCTTGTTTCCGGCCCGGTCACCATCGCCGATCCTGCCGAGGTCACGACGATCCATGTCGAGCGTGCCGAGGAGATGCGCGATGCGGTAATATCGAGACTGCCGGCGGATATCGCCGTCATGGTCGCCGCCGTCGCCGACTGGCGGGTGATGGGCTCGTCGGAACAGAAGATCAAGAAGCAACCGGGCGATGCGCCGCCGGCGCTGCAACTGACGGAAAATCCCGATATTCTCAAAACCGTCGGCCATCATGAAAAGCGCCCGAAGATTGTGGTGGGCTTCGCTGCCGAAACGCAGGATGTCGAGAGGAACGGCCGGGCGAAGCTGGAGCGCAAGGGCGCGGATTATATCGTCGCGAATGATGTTTCGGCGGAAACCGGCATCATGGGCGGAGACCGCAACAGCGTGAAGATCATTTCCGCAGATGGTATCGATGCCTGGCCGGATCTCGACAAGGCCGAGGTTGCAAAACGTCTGGCGGCCCTGATCGCGGAGAAACTCGCATGAGCCTGTTCGATCGCAAGACATTCGACAAGGTGCTCGGCAAATGGCCGGGCGTGCGTTTTGTTGATCAGTGGGATTCGCATGTCGCCAAGGTGGGCGACAAGGTCTTTGCCGTGCTTGGCGAGCGGGAGGACTGGCGGCTGGTCGTCAAATGCTCGGAAGAGAGCTTCGAAATACTGACCTCGCTCGAGGGCATTACTCAAGCATCCTATTTCGCCAAACGCAAATGGGTATCGATTGCCGAGCATTCGCCGCTTGAGAGCGAGGAACTGGAGCATTATGTGAGCCGCTCCTATCAACTCGTCGCAGCTGGTTTAACGAGGAAGCTGCGGGCAGAACTCGGTATTTCGTGAGATTTCGCCATATCGTCTATCTTGGCCTCCCGATTTGCGACGAGCATCGAAAAATCTATCTTTGATTGCAAATTTCACATTATAAACTTGATTCTTAAATCATCCTTGTAGTATTTATACCGGGAAAGAATTTTATATTTTAGTTTTTTCTGTAGATATTAAGTATAAAGCAGATTTGTATATGTCTATATACGTCCGTTATTGTCGTTATTTCAGGCCTCGGCTCTTATGCGCAGGCGCAGGAAAAGATAGCTGAACAGGATGGCCTTGGCCTGAAACTGGAGGAGCTTCTTTCTGAAAAGGGCAAGTTCAGGTTCGAAGCAGGTAGCACGTTCAGTGCGTCACGCCGTGACGGAGCGGCGGGCCTTTACCGGACAATCCAAACCGGCATCGGCGAGTTTGTCACGGTGCCGGTCGGCTTAGGGCCAACAAACCGCCAGTCCGAAACCTTGCTGACCACAGTTGGCTTGCGTTACGGGTTGACGGAGAAATCGGAAATCTACACCCGCGCTACCTACCGGTTCGACAACTCTCGTTTTGCCGACAGCATCAACGACGCGATGGAGAACCGGTCTAGCAACGCCTTCCAAAGTCATGTCGTAGGCATCAATTATCGTTTTCTGGACGATGACAAATATCCGGCTCTCATCGGATTTGCTGATATCGCGCTGTTCGAAAATACGGCATCAAGCGGAACAAAATTACATTCAGCCAAGTCGGGCGCCGTAGGTTTCACCACATACCGGGTCATTGATCCGGTGGTTATTTCGATGACTGCTGGCTACCGTCCCAATCTTACGCGAAAAGTCGATTCGCAGGAGATAAACCCCGGTGACACCCTGTTCATCAATCCCAGCATTGCTTTTGCCGTGAACAATGAAATGACCCTGACAGGTGGGTTCGGATTGAATTTCACCGGAGCGGATACGCTGGACGGTGTGAAACGAGGAACACGAAACACCAATGCCGATCTGCAATTCGGGCTCGCTTATGCGTGGGATAAGAACACCACGCTGCGCGCCGATGCCCGTACCGAAGTCCTCGGCGAAAGCGGTTTCACCGTAGGCCTAACTCTGACCCGGAAGTTCGGGCAGAAACAACAGCAAGTGAAAGGAGAATGAAAATGTGCAGAAAAATTGCCGTAGAAGCGTTAGCATCAGTTGTTCTTGCCGCCATGTTGGTTGTGCCGTCGCATGGTGCCTCCCTTGATGCATCGGACATGGCTTTCGCCTTTGGCGGAAAATCGGGGTCTTCTATTAAAGTTACAAAATCAGCAAAGGCTGGGGGGGTCTGAAGTCGCCAAGCCTTTGAATGTTGCTTCATATCGCACGATGACGCAGACGGAGATGAGCGATACCAAGGGTGCTTATCTTATCCCAGGTGCGATAGTAGGCGGTATATCAGGTGGATTGTTCTACGGAGCGTCTTGCATTCAAACTAGGACATGCACAGCAGAAGGCTTCGGATTTAATGCGGGTGCCGGCGCCGCTCTAGGTGCGATCGGTGGACCTTTGTCAATCGGTCGTGCCTATTTTTATAGGAACGCATCTATTGGGCTTGGCATTGGCGCTGGACAAGGTTCTCGTCGGGGCTGGTGGTAAACATTAAATTTGCGGGCGAGTTGTTGTTGAAATTAACTCGCCCTCTATTCTTGTTGTAGGCAACAATGGAGGAGCCAGTGAGTAAAGGCGCTAGCAACATAATCGTGTTGTCGGTTTTTTACTTTGCTTTAATGGCCGGTAATATATATTTTTTTACAAATCATAAAAATATTATCCTTTTTATATTTACCTGTTTGTTGACGACAACCTATGTTGGGTCAAGAGTTTTAGCAAAATGGAACGTTGGCGTTCTTCGATTTTTAAGAACTGTATACCCGGTCGATATGCTAATTTTATTTGTAATTTTGTATATAAATATAAACAAATCTGGATTTTATTAAAGTAATTTTGTATTATATAGCTCATGTTATAATTATTAATCATGTTTTATTTATTAAAGACAAATCCGGATTATTGATCGAAGTCATATTTTCTCCGGCTGTAAATGCATTTCTATAGATTGCATTGAGAAATTTTTCGATTACGATAGAAAATAATATTTTTAATCGATTATAATTGTAATATTTTGTGTAATATTGCGCTTATATTCGATTTTTATATATTTACATTTTATTATGTAAATGGAAAATAGATTGACTGATGCTGAAAATTGGCAGATTTTTACTTGAAAATATCGTTTTTGTGTTGGCTGTAAGTGCTCCAACGGTTCTTTTGGCGGACATATTTCCCGGGATACACCTGCGGGGCAAACCTTCGGTAAACTCATGGAAGGCGCTGCGTGATTTCCGTATCGTCAAGCAAGAGCTGGACTATTCCTGTGGTGCCGCCAGCCTTGCCACTATCCTCAACGAATTCTATGGCCTGTCGGTCACTGAGAAAGATATTTTGAACCGCATGGGCGCAACGGACCGCTCATCTTTTCAGGAGTTGGCTGACGTCGCGCCAGCCTACCGGGTGAAGGCGGGCGGATTGATGCTGACTTTTGAGGATTTAAAAAGACTTAAAGTGCCTGTTATCGCCTATATACAGTATCGCGGCGACGATCACTTTACAGTCATACGAGGTGTACGTCAGGATGGTGTGGTACATTTAGCCGACTCATCATGGGGCAATCGTCAGCTTACGGCTCACCAGTTCCGCCGCATGTGGGAAGCCCAGGATACGGACGGAACGGCGCGAGGGCGCATCCTCCTTCTGGTGCCGCAAGACATCGCGGTCACAAAAACCGAGGAAACCTTTTTTGCCGAACCCAAAGGATGGACTCTTCCGCTGCAAACCCTACCTCTCGCCCGCTGAAACGCGAGGTCGACAAGCCCGAAAATGACATCAAACTCTACCGGTCAAGACTCCAATCGCCAAATGGACAAAAAGAGATATCGTATACTATCGTCTCCGCGACTATCTATATTTTGATGATAGTGCTGAGTTTTTATTCTTTCACGTTTCATAGAAGTGTAATTTATAAAACGCTGATAAACTCTTCTGGGCGGCTTCCGTGCGAGATCACCCTTTATCAGCCTTTCGTCCGATGATCTGGCGGACGCCTTCTTTGGTGAAGGGCTGCAGCAACTGCGGCACAAACCCCTTGGCGATCTCACCCTTGATGCCGATATCGGTGGATGATGGCCGGTCGGGGTTATGGTAGGAGCCGAAGATAATATCGAAGATGACGAGGTTCTCGCCGTAATTGGTATTGCCTTCCGGAAGCTGTTTGGAATGGTGCCAGCGGTGCAGGCGCGGGGTGCTGAAGACGTAGTCGAGCAGCCCTGTTTTCATATCGACGTTGCAATGGGTCAAGATACCTATGAATGCGGTCACGGCACCCAGCCACCAGAAGACCTGAAGCGGCGCACCCATGAAATAAAGCGGTATCTGGCTGAGCGCGATCTTGAACAGGGAATCGGCCACATGGAAGCGGCCGGTATTGACGACCCACAGCCGCACGACGCTGTGATGCAGCGCATGGAAGCGCCAGAAGAACAGGGTTTCATGCGCGATGCGATGGGCCCAGTAGAGGCCGAATTCGGCAACCGTCACCGCAAGCGCGACCTGAACCACCATTGGCAGATGCGATGGCCACAGGTCGAAACGCATGGCCGCAAGCGGCTGCAGCACATTGGCAGCCAGCATCGGGAAGATTGCCGCTGCGGCGGCAGCGAGCTGGACAAGCCCCTTGGTCAAAAGCGTGTGACCGATGCTGGTCATTGTCTCGCCGTCACCCTCAAGCCATTGGATTTCGTAGGGAATACAACGTTCCAGAAGAAACAGGCTCAAAACCGCGCCGGCATAAACAGCCAGAAACGCAGCGATCGGATGGCTGCCCGCGAAAGCGAAATGGGACCCCACGAGGCCGCCGACAAACACAAGCGGCCAGGAAGAATAGGAAAGAGCCTCTTTCAGTACCTGCGCTTTTGCCATCAAAATCAAATCCCGTCCGGCATCATTCGTCTATACCGCCGGCGCAATTTCGCGCCGGCGTCAAAGCAGCCCTTACTCCCGCATCGATCACCTGTCTCGATTGGAGATCAGGCCTTTATCGCTCGAATGCATTACACAAACATGGCACTCACCGGTGCCGAAATGTTCAGCTTATCCTGATTGCGATGTAAACAAGCGTCAGCGCTATGACCCAGAGTGCCGCCCGTCCCCATTTGGTGTGGCGCGCTTCCGCCTTGCCAATGGCTTCCGCCGTCTGCGTGTCGAAACGCAGGCCGTTTTCGCTCATATACATCAGTTCGGAATGCAGCTTTTCCGTCTTGGCCGCGATCTCCGGCGCTGCCTCGGCAAGCTTGAGGGCGGCCTTCATGCCGTCCTTCAGATCGGTGACGATGCGCTTCGGGCCGAGATTGTCCCTGATCCAGCCGCCGACGACCGGGTCTGCCGCCTTCCACATGTTGAATCGCGGATTGAGCATGCGCGATACGCCTTCCACCACCACCATGGTCTTTTGCAGCATCACGAGTTCCGGCCGCGTTTCCATGTCGAAAAGTTCGGTCACTTCGAACAGCAACGTCAGCAACTTGCCCATGGAGATCGTCTCGGCCGGCTGGCCGTGGATCGGTTCACCAATGGCGCGGATCGCCTGCGCGAAACTGGCTTTGTCGTGATGGCCCGGCACGTAACCGGCCTCGAAATGCACTTCAGCCACCCGCATATAGTCGCGGGTAATGAAGCCGTAGAGGATCTCGGCAAGGAAGCGGCGTTCCTTTTTGCCAAGACGTCCGGCGATGCCCATGTCGACAGCGACGATCTCGCCCTCAGCGTCGACGAAGAGATTGCCGGGATGCATGTCGGCGTGGAAAAAACCATCGCGCAGCGTGTGCCGCAGGAAGGACTGGATCAGTGTGTCGGCGAGTTTGTTCAGGTCATGGCCGGCGGCCTTCAACCCTTCGATGTTCGACATCTTGACGCCGTCGATCCACTCCATGGTGACGACATCACGCCCGGTGCGCTCCCAATCGACCTCGGGAACCCGGAACCCGGGATCGTCCTTGGTGTTCTCCGCAAGTTCGGAAAGAGCGGCGGCCTCGAGCCGCAGATCCATCTCGATCTTGGTGGTCTGCTCCAGCGTGCGTGTCACCTCGACGGGGCGTAGGCGGCGGGCGGAGCGGACGAAACGCTGCTGCAGATCGGCGATCAGATACATCGCCTCGAGATCGTTCTGGAAACGCTGGCGAACACCCGGACGAATGACCTTGACGGCCACCTTGCGCGGTCCCTTTGGCGTATCCACGATGGCAGGGTGCACCTGGGCAATGGAGGCGGCGGCGATCGGGTCACCGAATTCTCTGTAAAGCTCCGAAACCGACCGTCCGAGCGAGCCCTCGATATTCGCCTTCGCCGCAGCCGCCGGGAAGAAGGCCATGCGGTCCTGAAGGCTCGCGAGATCGTCGGCGAAGTCGGCGCCCACCACATCCGGCCGGGTGGCGAGAAATTGACCCATCTTCACATAGGATGGGCCAAGCCGCTCGACAGCCACCGCCAGACGGTCGCTGCGTTGCGCCCTTTTCGCCTTGCTGCGGGCGAAAGGCTTCAGCAGCGCTTTTAACAATTGGGCGGGAGCAGGCAGGTCATCGGAAGGCAGGGCCAGCACGACACCTTCGCGCACGAGAACCCAGCCAACCCTTGCGAGGCGGAAATATGCGCCCAAAGTACTCATGCTTATGCTTGTCTCCTGCGTCTGCCGGCCATGGTCTTAGAGCTTCCAGCCGGAATGCAGGGCGGCGATGCCGCCGGTATAGTTGGTATAGGTGACGCGGGAAAAGCCGGCGGTGCGGATCATCGTGGCAAAGTCCTCCTGATTGGGGAATTTGCGGATCGACTCGACCAGATATTGATAGGGCTCGGCATCACCGGTGATCATCTTGCCGAATTGCGGGATGGCATTGAATGACCAGGCGTCATAAACGCGGTCAAGCAGCGGCATTTCGACTTCGGAAAACTCCAGCACAAGCAGCCGTCCGCCACGTTTCAGCACGCGATGGGCCTCCTTCAGCGCGACATCGATGCGCGGCACGTTGCGAATGCCGAATGCGATCGTATACGCGTCGAATGTATTCGCCTCGAAGGGCAGTTCCTCGGCATTGGCCTCAACGAAGGTCAGATTACCGGAAAGTTTCTTTTTTGCTGCGCGCTCCTCGCCGACGGCCAGCATCGAGCCGTTAATATCGAGAACCGTGGCGTGCGCCAGGCGGTTGGAGGCTTCGATGATGCGGAAGGCGATATCGCCAGTGCCGCCCGCTACGTCCAGGATCTTGTAGGAAGGATCCTTGCGCGGTGAAAGCGAGGAGACCATGGCGTCCTTCCACAGCCGGTGCAGGCCGGCCGACATCACATCGTTCATGATGTCGTAGCGCTTGGCCACCTTATGGAAGACCTCGTTGACCAGCCCCTGCTTCTTGCCTTCGTCCACCTTGTGGAAGCCATAGGACGTTTCCATGCCGCCTTGGGCAGTGGTACGGGCGTCGGTCATCGTCTGTCTCCATATTTATTGCGTGGCGGACCATAGCGGAAACGCCATGGCAACGCTATCTGTTGCCGCATCGCCTGGGCGCGACATTTCGCGTGCACTCTATAGACCACATGGTCCTAACGATAAACTGTCGGATAAGCCAGATGCCAGAATTGCCGGAAGTCGAAACGGTCAGACGCGGCCTTGCGCCTGCCATGGAAGGTGCAAAGGTCCGCAAGCTTCATCTCGGGCGCCCCGATCTGCGGTTTCCGTTTCCAGAGGATTTCGCAGAGCTTATTGAGGGAAAGACGATCATCTCGCTTGGGCGCAGGGCGAAATATCTCCTCATCGAGCTGGAGGGCGGGCTGACGATCGTGTCCCATCTCGGCATGTCCGGCTCGTTCCGCATTGAGGCGGAAATGGGTGAGGGCGGTGAAGCGCCCGGCACGTTTCATTATGCCCGTTCCAAGAACGGCAAGCATGACCATGTCGTCTTTCATCTGGATAAAGGGGAAGAGCGCGTCTGCGTCATCTATAATGATCCGCGCCGCTTCGGTTTCATGCATCTGGTGGAGCGCAACAGGCTCGATCTTTACCCCGCTTTTGCAGAACTTGGCCCGGAGCCGACCGGCAATGCGCTGAGCGCCGATTATCTGGCAAGCCGGTTTGCGGGCAAAAGCCAGCCTCTTAAAAGCACGTTGCTGGACCAGAAGGTCATTGCCGGTCTCGGCAATATCTATGTCTGCGAGGCGCTGTGGCGCGCGCATCTTTCACCCTTGCGGGCAGCGGGAACGCTGGTGACGAAAGGTGGCAAACCCAAAGCGCAGCTCATCGATCTGACGGAGAAAATCCGCGACGTGATCGCGGATGCGATCGCCGCGGGCGGCTCCTCATTGCGAGACCATATACAGACGGACGGAACGCTCGGTTATTTCCAGCATTCCTTTTCGGTCTACGACCAGGAAGGCCAGCCTTGCCGGACACCCGGCTGCGGGGGTACGGTTGAAAGGGTGGTACAGGCCGGTCGTTCTACCTTCTATTGCGCCGCCTGCCAGAAATAGCGGTGCCGCAAATTACGGAGAAGAGGAGATTGCCGTGGACTATGAAACGATACTGGTCGAGAAACGCGATGAGGTGGGCATCATCACCCTCAACCGACCCAAGGCGCTCAACGCCCTCAATTCGGTGCTTCTGAAAGAGCTGCGGCACATTCTTTCTTCCTTCTCCGCCGATGATTCCATCGGTGCGATTATTATCACGGGCTCGGAAAAGGCATTTGCGGCGGGCGCTGACATCAAGGAAATGCAGGGGCTGGATTTCGTCGACGCCTATGTCGGCGATTTTCTCGGCGGCTGGGACGAGGTTGCGGCCACCCGCAAGCCGGTCATCGCCGCCGTATCCGGCTTTGCGCTCGGCGGCGGCTGCGAACTGGCGATGATGTGCGATTTCATCATCGCTTCGGAGACGGCGAAGTTCGGCCAGCCGGAAATCACCCTCGGTGTCATTCCCGGCATGGGGGGCTCGCAGCGGCTGACACGGGCAGTGGGCAAGGCGAAGGCCATGGATCTGGTTCTGACCGGCCGTATGATGGACGCGGCGGAAGCCGAGCGGGCCGGCCTCGTGTCGCGTGTCGTACCGGCTGCAAATCTCATGGATGAGGCGGTGGAGGCGGCAACCCGCATCGCTTCCCTGTCGCGTGCTTCCGTTCTCATGGCCAAGGAAAGCGTCAACCGCTCCTTTGAAGTCCCGCTTTCGGAAGGACTGCGATATGAAAGACGATCCTTCCAGTCGCTGTTTGCCACGGCGGATCAGAAGGAGGGCATGGCCGCCTTCGTCGAAAAGCGCAAACCCGCTTTCCGGAATCGCTAAGGATTCGGAATATCGGCGCTTTTAAGCGTTTTGCGCGTTGACGGGCGTAAGCTTTAGCGGTATATGCCCGCCCACGGTTAAGGAAAGCCATCCGGCTTGTCCGAAATTACTCCCGCATTCTTGGGTTACGTGAGGTCTTCGAACGACCCGATCCTATGGTTGCGGAATTTGGTTTGAATTCGAAGAGAGGCATACATGGCCAATACAACTTCGGCGAAAAAGGCGACCCGCAAGATCGCTCGCCGTACCGCAGTCAACAAGGCTCGCCGTTCGCGCGTTCGCGGCTTCATCCGCAAGGTCGAGGAAGCAATCGCTACCGGTGATCTGGCAGTCGCCACCGAAGCTCTGAAGGCAGCCCAGCCTGAGATCCAGCGCGCAGCGACCCGCGGCGTTCTGCATGGCAACACGGCATCCCGCAAGGTGTCGCGTCTCGCACAGCGCGTTAAGGCTCTTTCCGCCTAATCCGGCTAATCACAAATAATTATTCAAAAAGCCTGGTCTTTTGACCGGGCTTTTTGTGATTCTAACTGTCCGTTAACCATTGCTGCCGTAACGTGACAAACGCATGTCAGATGGACGACAGGAAATTTATAATAAAAACAATAGCTTGCTGGAGGTCTTCAGAAAGCTAGGAGGCTTTCTCTACGGAAGTCGCAGCTAGTTTTGAGTCAAGAAGATTTTTATTTTTTTGCCAAAATCGGCTCTCAAAAAATGCCAAAATTGAATCTCATTGATTCATAAGCGATTCTGCTTAGCACCCCGTCGGTGATGCAAAACGGCCTTTGCGAGTCAATGGCCGATCTGAGTTTTTGCAGAAAAAACGCCATTGATCTCTCCCCATGATCCTGCCTAAATGCATTTCAACAAGGGGTGCGGATCTCAGTCCACAGATTATCTCGATGATCGTATCGACGATATTCACCTTCTTGCTGGCGGGTCTCTCGGGGTCCGTTTTTTCAGGTCATGGAGCTTTTTGCGCCGTTTCGGTCTCCGGAACGGGCAGGAGTTTTTTGTCCTCAAGAATGCGCCTTAAGGTTGTAGCGAAAGGAGCGTTTTAGCGTGTCGCAGGCCTCTCCATGAGGGGGAGGGAAATGGGATAACCGGCTCGCAAACAAGTAGTCGTCTTTGACGTTCTTTCGAGGGGAACGCTGGGGGCAAAAATAACGAGGGGGATCTCTGGCGATCGATCTTTGATCGTCAGGCTATGATTGGCAATTTGAAAGGCGGCAATATGCAATTGAATTTGGCGATGGGTGCTGTGGCTGATGGGGACCGCGCACCAAAGACGCGTGATGCAGCTTGCTCAGATGCGGCAGGGGACAAATCGGCAATGACGCACGATGCGCTGTTTGAACGTTTTAGCGCGCGGCTCAAGGCACAGGTTGGTCCGGAAGTCTATGCGAGTTGGTTTGCACGGCTCAAACTCCATTCCGTTTCGAAAAGCGTCGTTCGTTTTACCGTTCCGACGACTTTTCTGAAATCCTGGATCAATAACCGTTACATGGATCTGATTACGAACCTCGTCCAGAGCGAGGATCCGGATGTGCTGAAGGTGGAGATTCTGGTCCGCTCGGCCAGCCGCCCGGTCCGTCCGGCTCAGACCGAGGAAAGGGCGCAGCCCGTTCCGGAGGTCGGCGCGGCTCAACGTAACAAGTCCTTCATTCCGTCGCAGCCCGCGACGTCGCCTGCGGCGCAGCCTGCGGCTTCGCAGGCGACCCTGCGTCAGGGCGGTTCCGGGCCGTTGTTCGGCTCGCCGCTCGACACACGTTTCACCTTCGACACCTTTGTCGAAGGCTCTTCCAACCGTGTCGCGCTTGCGGCGGCGAAGACGATTGCCGAAGCCGGCGCCGGCGCCGTGCGCTTCAATCCGCTGTTCATTCATGCGGGTGTTGGCCTTGGCAAGACACATCTTCTGCAGGCCATCGCCAATGCCGCCATCGACAGCCCGCGCAATCCGCGCGTGGTCTATCTGACGGCCGAATATTTCATGTGGCGTTTTGCGACTGCGATCCGCGACAATGATGCGCTGACGCTGAAGGACACGCTACGCAATATCGACCTTCTCGTCATCGACGACATGCAGTTCCTGCAGGGCAAGATGATCCAGCACGAATTCTGCCACCTGCTGAACATGCTGCTCGACAGCGCCAAGCAGGTCGTGGTTGCGGCTGACCGTGCGCCCTGGGAGCTGGAATCGCTCGATCCGCGCGTCCGTTCCCGTCTTCAGGGCGGTATGGCGATCGAGATCGAAGGTCCCGATTACGACATGCGCTACGAAATGCTCAACCGTCGCATGGGCTCGGCGCGTCAGGACGATCCGTCTTTCGAGATTTCGGACGAAATCCTGACCCATGTGGCCAAGAGCGTGACGGCGAGCGGTCGCGAGCTTGAAGGCGCCTTCAACCAGCTGATGTTCCGGCGCTCTTTCGAGCCGAACCTCTCGGTGGACCGTGTCGATGAGTTGCTGTCGCACCTCGTTGGCAGCGGTGAGGCCAAGCGTGTCCGTATCGAGGATATTCAGCGCATCGTCGCCAGGCACTATAATGTGTCGCGGCAGGAGCTGGTCTCCAACCGTCGCACCCGCGTCATCGTCAAACCGCGCCAGATCGCCATGTATCTGGCAAAGATGTTGACGCCGCGCTCGTTTCCCGAGATCGGTCGCCGTTTCGGCGGTCGCGACCACACCACGGTTCTTCACGCGGTGCGCAAGATCGAAGATCTGATTTCCGGCGACACCAAGCTCGGCCACGAGGTTGAGCTTCTGAAACGCCTGATCAACGAAAACAACGCATAAAAAAGAAGCGGCCTTCGGGCCGCTTCTTCAGACTGCTGACAAACCCCTGGCGTGAGCTGGGGGTTTATGATTCATTGGGACATGTTGAAGAAACCTGCTCCTGAACAGACCGCTCTCGAGATGGTGACGCTCGATAGTCTGGTCCCGAAAGAT